>NZ_JBFAHW010000124.1:0-30355 GCF_040654355.1 Streptomyces sp. NPDC050704
CCAACGACACGCTGGTGGTCCTCTACGGCGGCAACAACAACTGGTTCGCGTCGTACGCCTACTGGTACTTCAAGCTGTACGGCCACGAGAACGCCCCGGCATTCGTGCCGGGGGCCGTCGTCATACGTGCGGCGAGGGTCGTCAGACCGTCGTGATGACCTGGTCGGCCTCCAGGCGCGGGGAGCGCGGGAACCAGGCGTCCTCGGCGGGCTTGCCGATGTTGATCACCATCAGCGGGGTGTGGTCGGCGTCCAGGAACTCCTTCTGGACGCCGGCGAAGTCCAGGCCCGTCATCGGGCCGGCGGCCAGGCCCGCGGCGCGGATGCCGATGATGAAGTACGCGGCCTGCAGCGCGGCGTTGAGGGAGGCGGCACCTTCACGGGCCGGGCGCTCGGCGAAGAAGACGTCCTTGGCCTGCGGGAAGTGCGGGAAGAGGTGCGGGAGTTCCTCGTGGAACTCGTTGTCCGCGGCGAGGATCGCGACGAGCGGGGCGGTGGCGGTCTTCGGCTGGTTGCCCTCGGCCATGTGCTTCACGAGGCGCTCGCGGGCGGCCTCGGAGCGGACCAGGGTGATGCGCAGCGGCGACTGGTTGAAGGCGGTCGGGCCGTACTTGACCAGGTCGTAGATCGCCTGCACCTGCTCCTCGGTCACCGGCTCGTCGGTGAACGTGTTGGCGGTACGAGCCTCACGGAACAGCAGGTCCTGGGCGGCGGGGTCAAGAACGAGGGACATGGAGCAACCTTCTCGAGATGTGCGTCGGATCCCGGTGGGGATCGGCTGACATCTTCGACGGTACGTCGATTAGGTTTAAGCTTCAACCAAAACTGGACCAAGGTGATCCGGTTCACAGATCACGGGGGCTGGTGAGGTGCCTGGTGCCTGGTGCCTGGCGTTTGGTGGCTGGTGGCTGCGCGGACCTGGGTCACTCGCTGACCCGGGTCACTCGGAGTCGGTGTCCTCCGCGGAGTCCTTCTGCTCGGCCAGCGCCGCGTCCAGGCGTGCGCGGGCGCCGTCCAGCCAGCGTCGGCACACCTTGGCGAGCTCCTCGCCCCGCTCCCACAGGGCGAGCGACTCCTCAAGCGTCGTACCGCCCGCCTCCAGACGTCGTACGACCTCGATGAGCTCGTCCCGCGCCTGCTCGTACCCGAGCGTCTCGTCCGTCTTGCTGGTCATGCGCCCACCCTAAACATCGCTAACCGTCGACTCGTACCGTGAACTCGCCCTCGGCGACCCGCGCCCGCAGCGGCTCGTCCGCCGTCACCTCGTCCGGGGTGCGGACCGCGTGGCCGTCGGACTTCTGCAGGACCGCGTACCCGCGCTTGAGGGTCGCGGCGGGGGAGAGGGCCACCACGCGCGCGTGCGTGTGCGCCAGCTCCGAATCGGCGCGGTCGAGCAGGTGCCCGAGCGTGCGCCGGCCGCGGTCGAGCAGCGAGGCGACGTGGTCCGCCCGCTCGTCGACCATCCGGTGCGGATCCTCTATCGACGGGCGGGCGAGCGCCTGCGCGAGCCCCCGCTCCTCCCGCTCGATGAAGGACCGCACGCAGCGCAGCGCCCGGTCCCGCAGGAACTGGACCCGCTCGTACTCCTCGCCGACGTCCGGCACGACCTTCTTCGCCGCGTCGGTGGGTGTGGAGGCGCGCAGGTCGGCGACGTGGTCGAGGAGCGGGTTGTCGGGCTCGTGGCCGATGGCCGACACGACGGGCGTACGACAGGACGCCACGGCCCGTACGAGCTGCTCGTCCGAGAACGGCAGCAGGTCCTCCACGCTGCCGCCGCCGCGCGCCACGATGATCACGTCGACGTCGTCGAGCGTGTCCAGCTCCTTCACGGCCTGGACGACCTGCGGGACGGCGTGCACGCCCTGCACGGCGACGTTGCGCACCTCGAAGCGGACGGCGGGCCAGCGGTGGCGGGCGTTTTCTAGTACGTCGCGCTCGGCGGCGGACGCGCGTCCGCAGACGAGGCCGATGAGCTGCGGGAGGAAGGGCAGCGCCTTCTTGCGCTCGGCGGCGAACAGTCCCTCGGCGGCGAGGGACTTCTTCAACTGCTCCAGCCGGGCGAGCAGTTCGCCGACTCCGACGGGCTTTATCTCGGTGGCCCGCAACGACAGCTGGCCGCGCGGGGCGTACCACTCGGGTTTCGCGTGGACGACTACGCGGGCGCCTTCGCTCACGACGTCGGCGACCGCGTCGAACACCTGCCGGTAGCAGGTGACGCTCACGGAGATGTCGTACGACGGGTCGCGGAGCGTGAGGAAGACGACGCCGGCGCCGGGGCGGCGCGACAGTTGGGTGATCTGTCCCTCGACCCATACGGCTCCGAGCCGGTCGATCCACCCGCCGATGAGCCGTGACACCTCGCCGACGGGGAGCGGGGTGTCGGGGGACGTGTTGAGAGCCATGCCGCGAGGGTAGCCGTCGGCTCCGCCGGTTGGGCCGGTGTGTTTGTCTGCGGGTTGGGTGGGGGCTGGTCGCGCAGTTCCTCGCGCCCCTGGGGTGGTGGGTGGTGGGGTCGGTGCCGCGACGGGATATCCGATCGCCGCTCTGGGATATCCAGTCATGGCACGTTGCCGCGGCGATCGGACACCCCGACACGACCCCTCACGCCGGAGAGCCGACAGCGGGTAGGTGGGGCCTGCGGTGCAGACCCCGACCCCGCTTCACGGCCGTTGGCTGTTGTCTTTTAGGGGCGCGGGGAACTGCGCGACAAGCCCCCACCGGCCGGCAGTGTGCACACCACCCAAGACACCCCTTCGGGGCCGGGGGTCTGGGGGCGGAGCCCTCAGGGATGGGACGGGTAGGGGCGGCGGGGGCGAAATCGGTATGTGCTCGGCACCGGTCCAGGGCAACGATCAACCGCCGGAGGCGACCCGCTGCCTCACGAGCACACCAAAACCGATCACCAGCCAAACGACCCCCACCACTTGAGCCGCCGAAGAGGCCTCGAAAATCACGGCGACAGTGATCAGCGCACCGAGGGTGGGGACAAGGAGGTGCCGCCACCACACCATCGGCCCACCCAACCGACGTACGGCGAACCAGCCCACCACACTGGCGTGCAGCAGCGTGAACGCCGTCAGCGCACCGATGTCGACCACCGACACGAGGTGGTCCATACCGTCGTCCCGCCGCGCCGCCCACACCGCGGCGACCAGAGTGATGACGGCCGCGCAGAGCAGCGCGACCCGCGGCACTCCGGCGTCCGTCTTCGACAGGACCCGGGGGAGGCGTCGGTCCCGGGACATCGCGAAGAGCAGCCGCCCCGCCGCCGCCTGCCCGGCCAGCGCGGCGAACGCCGCACCGATCGCCTTGCTCACGGCCACCAGATCGTGCAGCCACGTCCCGACCGAGGCGTCCACGGCGTCGTAGAAGGCCGACCCCTGCCCGGCCGGATCGGCGGCGAGCTGGGCGGACGACAACGGCTCCAGAAGGGCGATGAGATACGTCTGCGCGATGAACAGCACACCGGCGAGGGCCAGACAGAACAGCACCGCCCTGGCCACCCTCTCCGAACCCCCGGTGACCTCCTCGGCGAAGGAGGCGATCGCGTCGAAGCCGAGGTAGGAGAGGACCGCGATCGACACCGCTCCGAGCACCGCCGACAGGGCGAACGCCCCCTGCGTCCCGTCGCCGGACAGCGGCGACCACCAGTCCCGTTGCGCCCCGTCGCGCGCGAGGACGACGACCGCCGATGCGACGAAGACAAGGAGGACCACGATTTCCATCGCGAGCACCAGGAAGCCGACGCGCGCCGCGGCCCGTACGCCCCACAGGTTCAGCAGGGTCGTGACGACGACCGCGAGCGCCGTCCACACCCAGCGTGAGACCTCCGGGACCAGGGAGTTCATCGCGATCCCGGAGAAGAGGTAGGCGACGGCGGGGATGAGCAGGTAGTCCAGCATCGCCATCCAGCCGGCGACGAACCCCGCCTCTTTTCCGAGCCCCGCGCGCGCGTAGGCGAACACCGAGCCCGCCTGGGGGACCACGCGCACCATCTGCGCGTAGCTGAAGGCGGTGAACGCCATCGCGACGGTGGCGACGATGTAGACCAGCGCCACGGCGCCGTGTGATTTGGCGTCGAGCGTTCCGAAGACCCCGACCGGAGCCATGGGGGCGATGAACAGCAGCCCGTAGACGACCAGGTCACGGAAGCCGAGGTTCCGCCGAAGCCGGGGCTCCTCGCCGGTCGCCGGTGCCGTGGTCTCCGTATCGGACATCAATGCCTCCGTGAGTCGCGCCCGGTCCCACCCCTCCCGGTTTCCCCAGCCCTCGCCCAGTCTCCCCAAGGAGGCGATCTTCGACCCGTCGGACGCGGCCTTACGATGGGGTGCATGACTGCTTCGACTGGCCGCCGTGTCCTGCTCGCCGCCCCCCGTGGCTACTGCGCGGGTGTCGACCGTGCCGTGATCGCCGTCGAGAAGGCCCTGGAGCAATACGGGGCCCCGATCTATGTCCGCCACGAGATCGTCCACAACAAGTACGTCGTGCAGACCCTGGAAAAGAAGGGCGCGATTTTCGTCGAGCGGACGGAGGAGGTCCCGGAGGGATCCATCGTCATGTTCTCGGCGCACGGCGTCTCCCCGGTCGTCCACGGCGAGGCCGCGGCCGGAAAGCTCGCCACCATCGACGCGACCTGCCCCCTGGTCACCAAGGTCCACAAGGAAGCCGTCCGGTTCGCGGACGAGGACTTCGACATCCTCCTGATCGGGCACGAGGGCCACGAGGAGGTCATCGGCACGTCCGGTGAGGCGCCGGACCACATCACGCTGGTCGACGGCCCCAAGGACGTCGCCAAGGTCGAGGTCCGCGACCCCTCCAAGGTGGTCTGGCTCTCCCAGACCACGCTGTCGGTCGACGAGACCATGGAGACGGTGGACGCGCTGAAGGAGAAGTTCCCGCAGCTCATCTCCCCTCCGAGTGACGACATCTGCTACGCAACGCAGAACCGTCAGCTCGCGGTGAAGCAGATGGGCGCGGAGGCGGACCTGGTGATCGTGGTCGGGTCGAAGAACTCCTCGAACTCCGTACGGCTCGTCGAGGTCGCCAAGCTCGCGGGTGCGCGTGAGGCGTACCTCGTGGACTTCGCCGACGAGATCGACGAGAGCTGGCTGGAGGGCGCCTCGACGATCGGTGTCACCTCCGGTGCCTCCGTGCCCGAACTCCTCGTCGAGCAGGTCCTGGAGTACCTCTCCACCCGCGGCTTCGAGGACGTCGAGATCGTCAAGGCGGCCGAGGAGTCCATCACGTTCTCCCTGCCCAAGGAACTCCGTCGCGACCTGCGCGCGGAGGCGGCGGCCCTGGTGGCGGAGCGGACCGGTAGCACCCCCTCGGCCGAGTGACTGTCAGTCGTACGACGTAACGTAGGGCCATGCAGATCTTCGGTGTGGACATCGGCGGATCAGGGATCAAGGGCGCGCCCGTGGACCTGGACCGGGGCGACCTGGCGGAGGAGCGCTACAAGGTGCTCACGCCGCACCCCGCGACGCCCGACGCGGTGGCGGACGGCGTGAAGGAGGTCGTCGGCCACTTCGGCTGGACCGGCCCGGTCGGAATCACCTTCCCGGGCGTGGTCACCGGTGGCGCCACCATCCGCACGGCGGCCAACGTGGACAAGAGCTGGATCGACACGGACGCGCGCGCCCTGCTCGGCGACCGGCTGGGCGGGCTGCCGGTGACGCTGTTGAACGACGCGGACGCGGCCGGCGTCGCCGAGATGCAGTTCGGCGCGGGACGCGACCGGCAGGGCACGGTCATCCTGCTCACCTTCGGTACGGGCATCGGCAGCGCGGTCTTCACCGACGGCGTCCTCGTGTCGAACACGGAGCTGGGCCACCTGGAGCTGAACGGCCACGACGCCGAGAAGCACGCCTCCACCAAGGCCAAGGACGACCACGAGCTGAGCTGGGAGCACTGGGCGCACCGCGTCCAGAAGTACCTCGCCCACGTGGAGATGCTCTTCTCACCCGAGCTCTTCATCATCGGCGGCGGAGTCAGCCGCAAGTCCCACAAGTTCCTCCCCCTGATCGAGGGCATCAAGGCAGAGATGGTCCCGGCGCAGTTGCAGAACAACGCGGGCATCGTGGGCGCAGCCATGAGGGCAGCAAAGGCGGCCTAGGCGGAAGGGCGCCCCGAAGGGGCGCGGGGAACTGCGCGCCCAGCCCCCACACCCCGCAGCATACGAACAACCAAACGGGGGTCCGGGGGCGAAGCCCCCAGTTTCGGGAAGGGGTGGGGTGGGGGAAAGAACCCCCCTGCCTCAGACCGTACGACGCCGAGGCTGGGCCGGAGCCCGCACATCCTCGGCGGCCGCCGCCCGCCGCTGCGCAGCCCGCCGACTCATCAACCGCACCTTACGAACGGTCACGATAAGACCGGCGACCAGCGTCCCCCCGTACAACCACCCCGCATGCATCGCGAGCGCGGTGAACAGCCCCATCAGCCGCCCCCCGATCCCCCCGTCGCTGTCGGCGATGGGCAGCAGGCCCACGGCGAACGCGATCGGCACGGCGACCGGCGCCGTGACGAGATCGGCCCGGCGCACCCACACCGCGGTCAGCGCGCAGACCGGCAGGAAGAGCACCCCGTAGACGACGAGCGACGCCCCGAACAGCAGTTGGTCGAGACAGGCCAGCGCGAACATCGACGCGGCGCAGAACAGCCCGCTGCCGAGACCGGTGAGCCGGGGGTTGGGAAACCTGCGTACCGCCTGCACCAGCGGCGACACGGACGCCGCCGCGGTCCGCGGGGCACCGGAACCGTCCTGCCGGGCCGTCCGGGCTCCACCCCGCCCGGCCTGCGGGGGGAGGGGCGTGCCGCGTCGCGGCTGTGACTGAGGGGGGCGCGTCCTGTGTTGCTCCACTGGTCCAACTTAGGTGGGCTTATGTGTGGAATGCGGCCAGAGACACGCCCTTTGATCGACCTTGGCCAAGCGTTCGATACCTCGCCGGTGCGAGGGCCCGCACGCCGTAGACTGGTGGATCGGCCCGCGCATCACACAGAAGGACCCGGGCCCAGCCCAAGCCCCAGTCCTCCACACCTCACTCACGTACGGGAAGTCGCAACGTGTCGCTCACGATCGGAATCGTCGGTCTGCCGAATGTCGGCAAGTCGACCCTGTTCAACGCCCTGACCAAGAACGACGTGCTGGCGGCCAACTACCCGTTCGCCACGATCGAGCCGAACGTGGGCGTGGTCGGCGTCCCGGACGCCCGTCTGACGAAGCTGGCCGAGATCTTCGGTTCGCAGAAGATCCTTCCGGCGACAGTCGACTTCGTCGACATTGCCGGCATCGTGCGCGGTGCGAGCGAGGGTGAGGGCCTGGGTAACAAGTTCCTCGCCAACATCCGTGAGTCCGACGCGATCTGCCAGGTCATCCGCGCCTTCAAGGACGAGAACGTCGTGCACGTCGACGGCAAGGTCTCGCCGAAGGACGACATCGAGACGATCAACACCGAGCTGATCCTCGCGGACCTGCAGACCATCGAGAAGGTCCTGCCGCGCCTCCAGAGGGAGTCGCGGATCAAGAAGGACGTCGGGCCGAAGGTGGCCGCGATCGAGGCGGCGAAGGAGATCCTGGACGCGGGCGAGACCCTGTTCGCCGCGGGCATCAAGCAGGACTCGGAGCGCGAGGCCCTCCTCCACGACCTGCACCTGCTCACCGTCAAGCCGTTCCTCTACGTCTTCAACGTCGACGAGGACGAGTTGACCGACGAGGCATTCAAGACCGAGCAGCGCGCTCTGGTCGCCCCGGCCGAGGCGATCTTCCTCAACGCCAAGCTGGAGGCGGACCTCGCCGAGCTCGACGAGGAGGAAGCCCTGGAGCTCCTCCAGTCGGTCGGCGTCGAGGAGGCCGGCCTCGCCCGGCTCGCCCACGTCGGCTTCAACACCCTCGGCCTGCAGACGTACCTCACGGCAGGCCCCAAGGAATCCCGCGCCTGGACCATCAAGAAGGGCGCCACCGCCCCCGAGGCCGCCGGTGTCATCCACACCGACTTCCAGAAGGGCTTCATCAAGGCCGAGGTCATCTCCTTCGCCGACCTCGTCGAAACGGGCTCGGTCGCCGAGGCCCGCGCCAAGGGCAAGGCGCGCATGGAGGGCAAGGACTATGTGATGCAGGACGGGGATGTGGTGGAGTTCAGGTTCAACGTGTAGCGGGTGGCAGACCATCACATCACTGATCTGACAAAAGCACCGGTCAGAAGGGGCTCGACTCTTCGGAGTCGGGCCCCTGGTTTTTTCCCGTGCTGGGAGTAACGTCTATGTTACTAACATCGTTGTTAGTGTCATGCGTGGAGGTCGGCAGACGTGGTGGATTTTGTAGGCCGTAGCCAGGAGCTGGCGACACTGGAGCGAGAGCTGCAGAAGGTAGCGACAGGGGTTGGCGGGGAGCGGCCCGGTCGGTGCGTGATGTTGCGTGGGCGGCGCCGGGTGGGCAAGTCGCGACTGGTCGAGCGGTTCGCGGAGCGTTCCGGAGCCCCGTTCTTGTTCTATGCGGCGACCGGTGCGTCACCCAGGGATGATCTGGCACGGCTGGCCCGGGACGCCCAGGCGTCGACTCTGCCGTTGGCGGGGCTGGTGGCCGCCGCGCGGCCGGAGAGCTGGGACGCCGCGTTCGATGTGCTGGCCGCGGCGCTGCCCGCCGACCGGGCGAGCGTGCTGGTCATCGACGAAGTGCCGTATCTGATGGATGCCGATGGCGCCTTTGAGGGGATGCTGCAACGGGCCTGGGATCGGGTGCTGGAGGCCAAGCCGGTGCTACTGGTCCTCATCGGCTCCGATCTGTCGATGATGGAGGCACTGAACAGCTACGGACGACCCTTCCACCAGCGCGGCCGGGAGATGGTGCTGGGACCGCTGAACCCCGCCGAGGTCGGGCGGATGCTCGGGTTGGATCCGGCAGAAGCCTTCGACGCCGCGCTGGTCACCGGCGGGCTGCCGCTGATCTGCGCGGAGTGGCCGCGGGGCACAGGGCTGTGGGACTTCCTCGGTGAGGCGCTGAGTGACCCGGTCTCGGCCCTGCTGGTGTCGGCCGAGCGGTCGCTGGCTGCCGAATTTCCCCCGCAGGCCCAGGCGCGTACGGTGCTGGCGGCTGTCGGCAGTGGTGAGCGGACCTTCACCAACATCGCCCGGGCAGCCGGCGGAATCGGGGCCACACCGCTGCAGCGAGCGCTGGGGCTGCTTACCGACAAGCGGATCGTCGCCGCGGAGCTGCCCGTGTCGCCGCGTCCGTCGAAGGATCGCCGCTACCGCGTGACAGATCCCTACCTGCGGTTCTGGCTGCACCTGCTCGGCCCCTCCATGGAGGAGATCGAGCGGGGGCGGGGCGATCTGACGTTGGCGCGGATCCGGGAGAGCTGGACCAGTTGGCGCGGCCGGGCCGTTGAGCCCCTCATTCGCGAGGCACTCGCCCGGATACTGCCCGACGACCGGCTCCCCGCTGCCCCCGCAGTGGGCGGCTACTGGACCCGTACCAACGACGTCGAGATCGACATCGTCGGGGCGGATCGCGCTCCCGTTGCCAAAGAACTGCTCTTCGTCGGCTCCATCAAGTGGCTGGAGCAGTCGCCCTTCGACCGGCACGATCTGGCCGCTCTCCATCGACACCGGGCCGCCCTCACCGACGAACCTGTTCCAGTCGTGGCGGTTTCGCGCAGTGGAGTCGACTGTCCGGGACTTGACGCCACCTACGGTCCCGGCGATCTGCTGACCGCCTGGTCGCTGTGAGGGGCGGACGGCAGGCGAGGCACGAGAGTTGGGGAGCGTGATCAGGCTGAACAGACATTGGAGTTCGGCTTCAACGTCCAGCGTCACCTCGAATCGCCCCCTGGTCTGCGTTTGCGCAGCTCAGGGGGTGATTTGCTGCTCGGAGTCCCGCCGCGCTTCGGCGAGCAGGACGCCCAACCGGCGCAGGACGTCCACCTGGGCGTCGTTGTAGATGTCCTGGACGGCCTTGCCGACGGTCTTCTTCGCGAACTTCTCGCCGCGCGGGGCGTCGGCGGGCAGGGTGCTCAGACCCGGGTGCTGCCGGTACAGCGAGTGCACGAAGGCGACCAGTCCTTCGGCGACGTCGGCGCGGGTCTGCTCGTCGGCGTCGGCGGGCAGCCGCTCGAACTTCTCACCGGCGGCATCCATTACGGGGTTCCTCATCAGGTCCGCATAGGCCGCCGTGCCCTTCGGGCCGAGCACCCTGCTCATCACGGTGACGAACGAGCGATCCGCGTCGGACATCGGGGTGTCGACCGCGGCCGCGGCGAACTCCGGAGGCAGGTCGGTCGGAACCGACTTCTTCAGGATGAACCCGAGTTCCATCCTGGCCCGCTGCAACCGTTCGATGGTGGCCGCCAGTTCGGCGTCGAGCGTGCGCAACGCCTCCTCCGGATGATCATCGGACTCGCCCATCTCGGCGATCTGGGACAGGGGGAACCCCAGATCGACCAGGCGCTTGATGCGCAGCAGCCGCACGAGGTGGGCCACGCCGTACTGCTTGTAGCCATTGGCCCGGCGTTCCGGCTCGTCGAGCAGACCGACCTCGTGGTAGTGCCGTACCGCCCGCAGGCTGGTGCCCGCGAGCTCGGCGATCTCACGCGTGCTCCATGCCATGGCTTCGCACTCCGTTCGGCTCCTCGCGCGTCTGCGCGTGGCCTCGACTCACTCCATTCGAAACCATGCCGTCGCGGCACGGTCAAGCGCCACCCCACCCCTCCGGAAGGGCTTGACTGTGCCGTGACGGCACGGTTTTTCGTGGTTCCCATCGCATCGACGGCACGGGTTCGCGAAGACCGAGGAGACGCCATGACCGAGCACCACCGCATCGACACGGCCGGGCACCACCCCGCCGACAGGACACCGGCCGGGCCCGCCGCGCAGAGCGAAGCGCATCAGAAGCTGCTCGACCAACTCGGCGGTACGAAGGGGATGGTGTACACGGCGATCCCGATCTCGGCGTTCGTCGCGGCGAACGCCGCTCTCGGGCTGCCGCTCGCGATCGGCATCGCACTCGCGGCGGCCCTGCTGATCACCGTGTGGCGGATGGCGCGGGGGGAGCCGTTCAGCGCGGCGGCCGGCGGTCTCTTCGGAGTCGCGACCGCCGGCGGCGTCGCGGCGTGGACCGGCTCGGCGGGCGGCTTCTTCCTGATCGGCATCTGGGCGAGCTGCGCGGGCGCGGTGCTTCTGATCATCACGTTGCTGGCCCGCAGGCCGGTGACCGGCCTGCTGTGGAACGCGCTGCACGGCAACAGGCACGCGTGGCGGGGCGACCGCCCCAGCCTGCTGGCGCACGACATCGCCACCGCCACCCTGACCGTGCTGTTCGCAGCACGGTTCGGCGTGCAGCAGTGGCTCTACGAAAGTGACGCCACGGGCTGGCTGGCGCTCGCCAAGGTCGGTATGGGCGTGCCCCTGCTCGCATTGGCTCTGCTGGTCGTCTTCTGGGCGTTCCGCCGGACGAGCAAGCGGCTCGTAGAGCCGGCGACCCAGTGAGCCGGCACGCTGCCACCTCGCATCAGCAGAACCCCTCGTTCCCGCCGAACTCAAGGTCGGCCGCACGTCGTTTCCGGAGGAGACCATGAAGAAGATTCCCGTGCCCGCCGCGGCCACTGCGGCGGTCGCCGCGCTGGCGTTGGCCGGTGGGTCCGTCGGCCCTGCCGGCGCGGCACAGTCCGCTGCCCCCACGGTGGCCACCGCCGAGGACCCCGTTACACACAGGGACAACGACCGTGTCCCCAAGGGCGCGGCGTGGACACAGCACTACTTCCCCTCCTCGGACGGCTCCGGCATCGAGCTGCACGCCGATGTCCTGCTGCCGGAGAAACTGTCCCAGGGCGCGAAGGTGCCGGTCATCCTCTCTGTCGGCGCCTACTTCGGCCACTCCGGAGAGCTCACGGACGAGAAGTGGCCGAAGACAGGCCCGTCCGCACGCTTCGAGGACCTCGTCGAGGGAGGCGATCTGTTCGACCGGGGCTACGCCCTGGTGCAGGTGGACCTGCGTGGCTTCGGCGGGTCCGACGGCTGCCTCGACTACATGGGCAAGGGCGAGCAGGCCGACGTCGAGGCGGCGATCGACTGGGCGGCGAAGCAGCCGTGGTCCACCGGCAAGGTCGGCATGTACGGCAAGTCGTACGACGCGACGACCGCCCTGGTCGGCAACAACCTGGACCAGGACGCGCTCAAGGCCGTCGTCGCCCAGGAACCCGTCTGGGACATGTACCGCCTGACCCGCTCCAACAGGGTGCCGAAACTGGGCGGGGTCCTCGCCCCCAACTCCTACAACCAGATAGCGCAGTTGCCGCCGCTGCCCGACGACCAGGAGCGCTACAAGAAGAACAGCCGGTACGAGCTGAAGCACCCCGAGTGCACCGCGTACAACACGGACAACAACCTCAAGGCCGACCCCGAGGATCCGTACTGGCAACAGCGCGATCTGGCGAAGCAGGCCAAGGGCAGCGACACCCCGCTGTTCTTCACCCAGGGTTTCATCGAGTCGAACACCAAGCCGGAGGCGATGCAGGAGTACCTCGCGGGCCACCAGGGCACCGAGCGCGGTTGGCTCGGCCAGTGGGACCACGTACGCGGCAACGACCGCACCGAGGACGGGCGTCTGCAGATGGGGCGGGCGGGCTGGTTCAAGGAAGTGATGTCCTTCTACGACCAGCACCTCAAGGGGATCGCTCCCACGACCGACTACCCGGCCTTCGCCGTCCAGGACAGCACCGGAGCCTGGCGCTCCCAGGACACCTGGCCCGTGTCGGACCGGTCCGCCGACGTGGTGCTGCGCGACGGGTCCTACGTGGACCAGGGCGAGCCCGGCGACTCGGCGAGCTTCCTCACGTGGTCCGAACCGGTCGAGCGCGACATCCGCATCACCGGGACGCCCAGGATCGAGATGGACACCGAGGGCAGTGGCAACGTCATGGTCAAGCTGTACGACGTCGCGCGGGACCGCTCCGCCGTCATGTTCGACGAGCAGGTGGCGATCGTGGATGCCTCCGGCCACGTGGCCATGGACCTAAAGTCGACCGACTGGCGTCTGAAGGCCGGCCACTCCCTGGCCGTCGAGATCGGCACCGTCCATGACGGCGCGTGGATCGACACCCCGACCGGCGACCGCATCAAGGTGACGGACGCGCGCCTCGGCCTCTCCGTCGACGACCCCTCCGACGACCAGGCCACCGAAGGCAAGCGCTCGCCGTACCTCGACACCTACGTGAAGACGTACACGAAGAAGAAGCTGGCGACACAGCCCCCGTCGTTCACGGTCCCTTCGACTCGTGACTGATCCGGCGCCACTTCCCCTCCATCCGCCAGGCCGTCAGGCCGCCAGAACTGAAGTAAGATTCAATCTACGTAATAATCTATCTACGTTGATTGCCTGGAGTGGGTCGTGGAGTTCCAAGGCCGGGTCGGAGATCTTGAACTGCTGGCCGAGCAGTACCGGACAGTGGCAGCGGGGGCCGGAGCCACTCGCGGGCGGGCGGTGATCATGACGGGCCGGCGCCGAGTGGGGAAGTCGCGACTGGCTCAGGAGTTCTGCGACCGCTCAAGAGCGCCGTACGTGGTGTTCCAGGCCACCCGGGGGCGTAACCCCGTGGCTGAGCGCGCCGACTTTGCCGCGACCCTCGCGCAGTCGCCACTGCCGGGGGTGGAGCTGGTTGCCGGCCTCCAGGCGCAGGACTGGAACCAGGCCCTGCGCTCGCTGGCGCTCGCGGTACCCGACGACTCACCCAGCATCGCGGTGATCGACGAGGTGCCCTGGCTGGTCGAGCAGGATCAGGAGTTCGAGGGCGCACTCCAAACCGTCTGGGATCGCCACCTGTCTTCCAAGCCCGTGCTTCTGCTGCTCGTTGGCAGCGATACGTCGGTGATGGAGGCACTGCAGTCGTACGGGCGCCCGTTCTTCGGCCGGGCAGCGAAGATGACCGTCCACCCCCTGAACCTGGCCGACGTGCAGGCCATGACGGAGCTCGACGCCGCCGGGGCCGTCGATGCCCAGTTGATCACTGGAGGATTCCCCGAGATCGTGCAGTCATGGCGGCCGGGTATGGGACGTACGGCCTTCTTGCAGGCTTCGGTCGCCAATCCTCTCTCGCCCCTGCTGGTGGCCGGTGAACTGTCCCTGCTGGGCGAATTCCCCGAGGCTTCCCACTCACGGGCCGTACTGGAAGCGGTCGGCAGCGGTGAGCGCACGTTCAGCGCGATCGCAGCCCAGGCCGGCGGCGCAGGCGCGTTGCCGTCCGGCACGCTCTCCCCGCTGTTGACCACGCTGCAGGCCAAGCGGGTCCTGGCCGCTGATCTCCCCCTGTCCGTCAAGCCGGACAGCAAGAACAAGCGTTACCGCATCGCCGACCCGTATCTGCGCTTCTGGCTGGCCTTCCTGGCGCGCGCGATCCCGCTCATCGAACGCGGTCGCGGTGACTTGGCACTGGAACGCATCGAGCGGTCATGGAGCACTTGGCGCGGGCGAGCGGTCGAGCCGCTGGTCCGCGAGTCCCTGCTGCGTCTGATGCCCAATGACGAGTGGCCCGAGACCGAGGCCATCGGCGGTTGGTGGAACCGTCAGAACAACCCCGAGATCGACCTCATCGGCGCGGACCGTGAGCCGGTGGCCCAGCAGGTGCACTTCGTCGGGTCGGTCAAGTGGCTGGAGGCTCAGCCCTTCGGCCGTCATGAGTACGACGCCTTGGCACGCGTCATGCTCGCTGTCCCCGGTACCGCCCCGGACACCCCGCTGGTCGCGGTCTCCCGCTGTGGGGTGGCCGATGATCTGCCACTGGCCGCGCACTGGGGACCGGAGGACCTCGTACGGGCGTGGCAGCCCCGATAGTCGCCGGGCGAAGGAGTTCTCGGCGCCAGGCCGCTACTCACACCCGCGTGTACGTGAGCCGCTGGCCGTTGGACAGGTCGCGTACGAGTGCGTCGCCCTCGGTGTGCACCGTGGAGGAGCCGCCGAAGCGGCAGGGGCCGGAGGACTTCGGCCGGTCGACGGCGGGCGGGGCGAAGCGGATCGGGCCGTTCGCGTCCCCTACGGAGACCAGGTTCATGTCGGCCTCGCAGTGGTCGCTGCTGCCGTCGGAGACCAACTCGGCGGCCGGGCTGCCCACCGCCTTCTGCTCGATGGTCATCCGCTGCGTGCCACCGTCGGCCAGCGGCCGCTGCCAGGTGCCGAGCAGCTCTTCGGGGAGCTTCTCCGGGCCCTTGATCCGGTGCAGTTCGGCGGTACGCCCCGCCGCTTCCCAGCGGAGGGAGCCACCGGCGGTCCGGGAGAGGACATGCTCGCCGAGGGCCGAGCAGGTGTCCGCGGGGACGCTGCTCACGACCGTGGTGTCCAGCCGCAGTGACGACAGTGACGACGTACCGTCGCCGCCGGACGGCTCGGCGACGAGTTTGCCGTCGCTCTTGCACTCGTAGTTCGCGCCGAGACTGATGCTGGTGGCGACGACCTCGCCCACCTGCCCCGGCGAGACGGCGAACCGGCGGTACTGACCGGTGGGCTTCCCGTCCCGCTCGACCTCGCCCGCCCAGACGCCCACGAACGCCCTGGGTACGTCGGATGCCGGGCCGGCCTCGGCATCCGAGCCGGAGCCGGAGTCCGAGGTGCCGAAGGGCAGCGGCAGGCCGGCGGCCGACGCGGCGAACGCGGCTCCCGCCACCACCACGGAGGCGGCCACCAGCGCGACCGCGGTCCGCCGGCCTCGGCCCGTGCGACGAGGGCGCGGCGACGGAGGCGGCTCCGCGGGCCGGACGGCCGGCGTCGGCAGGACCTGCGTCCCCCACTCCGACCGTTCCGATCGCTCCGAGGCGGCGGTTTCCTCCCAGGTCACGGGGAGAGTCGCGGGCGACTGCGTGGAGGAGGCGGGCGAGGGTGCGGAAGCGGCCGGTGTGCTCGGATAAGGCGGTGTGTCCGTGTCGAGCAACTGGACCGCGCTGCGCCCCAGTTCGGCGATGATCCGGGCGGGCAGCCACGGCGGCGACGAGATGCCGGTCGCCGCCGGCCGGACCCGTGCGACCACCTCCTGCGGAGTCGGCCTGGCCGCCGGATCCTTGGCGAGGCAGTCGGCGATCAGCCCCCGCATCGGCTCCTCGATGCCCGTCAGGTCCGGCTCCTCCTGCGCGATGCGGAACATCACGGCGTGCACGCCGCCGGAACCGCCACCGCCGAACGGCGTCTGCCCGGTCGTCGCGTACGCCAATACCGCACCCATGCAGAAGACATCGGCGGCCGGGCCCACCGGCTCGTCCCTGAGCTGCTCGGGCGACATGAAGGCGGGCGAGCCGACCAGCTTGCCCGAGCTGGTCAGCGTCGACCCCGGCACCGCGTCCAGCGCCCGCGCGATGCCGAAGTCGATGACCCGGGGGCCGTCGATGGTGATCAGGATGTTGGAGGGTTTGAGGTCCCGGTGGACCAGTCCCGCGCCGTGGATGTCCAGCAGCGCGCAGGCGAGTCCGTAGGCGAGGGTGCGTACGGACAGGGCGGGCAGCGGGCCGTGTCCGCGGGGCGAGACGATGTGTTCGAGCGAGGGCCCCGCGATGTAGCCGGTGGCCACCCACGGCGTTTCGGCCTCGGTGTCCGCGTCCAGGACCGGCGCCGTCCAGCGGTCGCTCACCCTGCGCGCCGCCGCCACCTCCAGCCGGAAGCGCTCGCGGAACTCGGGTTCGGCGGCCAGCTCCGGCTTGATGAGCTTGACCGCGACCGTGCGCCCGCCCTCCGAGCGCGCCAGACAGACCCGGCCCATACCGCCGGCGCCGAGGGTTCTGAGCAGCCGGTACCGGCCGACTCTGCCGCCGCCTCCACCGGAGGTGGCATCGAAGTCGCCTGTGGCCGGCTTCGTCATCTGGCTGTCTCCCCTCGGTCGGCGCTCCGCCCCACTCTCCGGCATGAAGGTCACGAGTCGGCCGCCCATGAGCTTCCGTTTGCGTGAAAAGACGCTACCCGGCTTCGAGTCGCCGGTTACGGGTGACCGGCGCGGGTCAACCGGACGAGGCCCAACTCCCTTTGCGGAAGCGGGATATGAGCTTTGCTGGATTATTGCTGCTCGATCACTCAAACGTTCAAGTGCGAGCTGTGTGATCAGCGGTATGAACCTGTACCGAGCACCACTGAGGGTTCGGGCGGCCTCCGTTGCCGCGTGCGCCCTGCTCCTGGTGGCCGGCCGCGCCGACGCGGCGTCCGCCAACTCCCCCCACCGGCACAACAGACCCGGACCGGTCACCCCCGCGACGAACTCCGGCGCCGGCGCCATGACCGCGAACGACGACGGCGGCGGTGACGACGACGGCGACGGCGGTGACCGGGACGACCCGACCGCCGCGTTCGCCCAGCAGGCCCGGATGAAGTCGGCCCCCGCCGGCGAGGTCGGTCCTGGTGCGCTGGCCAACGCCCGTACCCAAGCAGGGAAGTTGCCGTCCGTGCCGACCCGGTGGTCCGAGGTCACGAACGTCCCGCTCCAACAGGAGGACAAGGGGTACGCCGACCCCGTCGCGTCGAACTTCGGCTCCGGATGGGGCCTGAACAGCGGCCGGGTCGCCTCCCTCGCCGTGGACGGGCACACGGTGTACCAGGGCGCCGCCGACGGCGGTCTGTGGCGCTCGGACGACGACGGGCGGCACTGGCGGGCGCTGTCCGACCATCAGCAGACCCTCGCCATGGGCGCCCTCGCCGTGAACCCCGCCGACCACTCCCTGTGGATCGGCACCGGCGAACCCAGCAACTCCGGTGACTCCTACACCGGCCTCGGCATCTACCGCTCCACCGACCGGGGACGCACCTGGCGGCAGGTGGGCCGGCGGATCGACGGCAGTGTCATCGCCAGGATCA
This sequence comes from Streptomyces sp. NPDC050704, assembly GCF_040654355.1. Classification (NCBI taxonomy): domain Bacteria; kingdom Bacillati; phylum Actinomycetota; class Actinomycetes; order Kitasatosporales; family Streptomycetaceae; genus Streptomyces; species Streptomyces sp. NPDC050704. Next base: position 17,809 of record NZ_JBFAHW010000124.1, read on the forward strand.
CCTTCGACGGCCGGGGGAGTGCCTACGCGGCCACCAACCTGGGCGTCCTGCGCCGAGCGGCCGACCACATCGATACCGACGCCGACTGGAGCGTCGCCCTCGCCCCCGGCGACCCGGACACCCGCTGGTCCTCGGCCGCGACCGACGTCGCCGTACGCCCCGGAACCGGCGGGCGGCAGGTGGTGGCCGTGATAGCCCGTCAGTTCGTCGCCGCCGGCGACGCGAACGGCGTCTACGAGTCCGACGACTCCGGGAAACCCGGCTCCTGGCACAAGCTCACCCCGACCGGCGACCTGGCGGGCGTCATCCCCGGCCGGTCGACCCTGTCGTACTCGGCCGACGGCCGTGAGCTGTTCGCCGTCGTCGGCGACGGTTCGGGCGGCAGCGCCGAGGGCGCGGTGTACCGGTCCGCCACCGGCAGCGCGGCCGGACCGTGGACGACGGTCGCCGACGAGGACCTCCTGAAGGCGTCGGGCGCGCAGAACAGCGCGCCGACCGACGCCGCCTGGTACAACCAGTACGTCGCCGTCGACCCCGCCGACCCCGACCACGTGTACGCGGGCTTCTCCGAGGTGTTCGAGAGCCGGGACGCCGGGAAGACCTGGGCGACGGTCGGCCCGTACTGGAACTACAACCTGAAGTGCTACACCCAGGGCCTGATCTCAGGCGGCTGCCCGATGACCACCCACCCCGACCAGCACGCCATCGCCTTCGGCCCTGGCCACCGCGTCTACTTCGGCAACGACGGCGGTGTCTACGAGCGCTCAGCGACCCTGCGCCCGGACCCCGCACTGCCCTCCGAGGGCTGGACCAACCTCAACCAGGACCTGCGCACCCTCCAGTACTACGACGCCGCCTACGGGAGGGGCCCGGCCACCGGCGCCCTGTCCACCTGGGGCGGCACCCAGGACAACGGCAACGTGCTGAGTCTGCCCGGCGCGCACGACCTCTACCAGCCCTCGGGCGGCGACGGCGGCTTCGTCCTCGTCGACCCGGCGAACGCCGACCGGGCCGTCAACGAGTACATCGACCTGGACATGCAGCTGACCACCACCGGCGGCCGGTCCGACGGCACCACCCCCTCCTTCACCAACATCTCGCCCGCCTGCGACTGGAACCCCGACCTCAAGGGCTGTGACCCGGGCCCCGAGTTCATCGCCCCCTACACCTCCGACACCGGCGACCTGAACCACTGGGTCGCGGGCGGCCGGTTCGTGTGGGACAACGGCGGCAAGGGCTGGGACACCCGCTGCACCGCCGCCTCCTGCGACTGGACCAACGTCCACGACACCGGCGAGGACCACTCCGTCACCGCCCTCGGCGTGGGCGGCGCCGTGACGTACGCGGGCTGGGAGGACTGGAGCGGCGACCAGTACGCCAGCGGCATCGACACCGACGCCGGCGGCACCTGGCACCGGCTCGGCGCACCGCTGCCGAACCGCTACGTCACCTCGCTCACCGTCGACCCGAAGGACCCCGACCACGTCTGGGCCACGTACGGCGGGTTCACCCGGTCGTACGTCTCCGGCGCGGGCGAGGGACACGTCTTCGAGAGCACCGACGGCGGCACCACCTGGACCGACCGCACCGGCGACCTGCCCGACGCACCGGCCGGGGCGCTCGCCCTGTGGCACGGCCAGGTCGTCGTCGGCACGGACGTCGGCGTCTTCGCCGCCGCGCCCGACGCCACCGGCTCCTACGCCTGGCACCGGCTCGACGGCGCCCTGCCCAACGCCGGGATCGTCTCGCTGGACGTCTCGCCCGACGGCGGCCGACTCCTCGTGGCCACCCACGGACGCGGACTCTGGTCGGCGGCCGCACCTCTCTGATCCGCCGAGGCCGAGGAGCCGGTACCGGCGAGCTGTCGTTGTCGGCCCCGCCGTTGTCAGACCCCCGTGGAAGGATGGACGGTCATCGGGGAGTACGGCACACAAGGGGCGGCATGACGGTTCGTGAGGGGGTCGACGGCAGCCCCGTGGCGGTGGGGCGCAAGGCCCGTGCGGTGGTCGCACGGGCCGAGCGCCTGCACGGGCTCGCGCGGGGCGTCCTCGACGACCACGCCCGGGCAGTCGCCGAGGTGCGTACGGCGCTCGTGCCGATCCACGCCGAGCTGGTCGTCCAGGAGCTGGCGGGCATTCCCGTCTCCCGGCTGAAGGACGTCACCGAGGGGCGGCTGCGGCTCGGGGCCCTGGAGACGGCGGGGCTCGGGTCGGTACGGGCCGTCTTCGAGGCGAGCCGGTACGAGTTGCGGCAGATCCCGGGCGTCGGGGCGCAGACCGCCGACCAGGCACTCGCCGCGGCCCGGCAGATCGCCCGCGCGGTCGAGACGACCGTGTCCGTACGGATCGACGTCGACCACCCGGAGCCCCGGACCACCGCCCTCGTCATCGCGCTGCGCCGGCTCGTCGAGGCGGGACCCGAGCTGCGCCGCGCCGTGGACGCCGCGCGGGAACTCGGCCGGCGGATCGAGGCGCTGCTCCCGGTGGCCCGTCCGGCCACCGGCCGGCTGCGGATGGCGCTCACCGGCAGGAACCGCCGGGAGACCGCGCTGGCCGCCGTCGCGGAACTCCGCGCGCTCACGGCGGACGCCGTCGCCAAGGAGCTGCACCTGCTGCTCATGCAGGCCTCCACCGACCTGCTGCGCGAGTCCGCCTCGGACGCCGAGGCATGGGTCGACTTCGAACTGCGTTCCGCGGAGTACTACAGCCAGCTCGTCGAGATCGCCGGCAGCGCGCCCGACGTCGAGGCGGCCGAGGGCTTCCTGCCGGCGGACGTCGCGGACCGCGTGCACGCGCAGGGGCTCGACGACACCCACCGCCGGGTCTCGCTGCGCGGCTACCAGTCCTTCGGCGCGCGGTTCGCGCTCGCCCAGCGCCGGGTGGTCCTCGGCGACGAGATGGGGCTCGGCAAGACCATCCAGGCCATCGCCGTGCTCGCGCACCTCGCGGCCGACGGGCACCGCCACTTCCTGGTGGTGTGCCCGGCGAGCGTACTGATCAACTGGACGCGCGAGATCCGCTCCCGCAGCACGCTGCGCGCGGTGCCCGTGCACGGTCCCGACCGGCAGGACGCGTACGCCGAGTGGCGCGAGCGCGGCGGAGTCGCGGTCACCACCTTCGACGTGCTGCACAGCCTGCCCGGGCCGAAGAAGACCTCACCCGCCCCGGCCGCGCTCGTCGTCGACGAGGCCCACTACGTCAAGAACCCCGACGCCCGCCGCTCCCGCGCCGTAGCGGAGTGGACCGGCCGGTGCGAGCGCGTCCTGTTCCTCACGGGTACGCCGATGGAGAACCGCGTCGAGGAGTTCCGCGCCCTCGTCCGCTACCTCCAGCCGGATCTGGTGCCCCGGATCCAGGGCAGCGACGCCGTCGCGGGCCCGCACACGTTCCGCAGGTCCGTCGCCCCGGCCTACCTGCGGCGCAACCAGCGGGACGTGCTCACCGAACTCCCCGCGCTGCTCCAGGTCGACGAGTGGGAGGAGCTCAGCGCCACCGACCAGGACGCGTACCGCGAGGCGGTCGCCGCCGGGAACTTCATGGCGATGCGCAGAGCCGCGTACACACACGCCGAGAAGTCGGCGAAGCTCCAGAGGCTGCGCGAACTGGTCGCGGAGGCCGCCGCCAACGACCTGAAGGTGGTCGTCTTCTCCTACTTCCGGGACGTCCTCGCCACCGTCCAGGAGGCTCTGGGAGACGCCGTGTCGGGGCCGTTGGCCGGCGGTGTCCCGGCGACCCGCCGGCAGCAGCTGGTCGACGAGTTCACGGACGCCTCCGGGCACGCCGTGCTGCTCTGCCAGATCGAGGCCGGCGGCATCGGCCTCAACCTCCAGGCCGCTTCCGTGGTGATCCTCTGCGAACCGCAGGTCAAACCCACCCTGGAGCACCAGGCCGTCGCCCGCGCCCACCGCATGGGCCAGGTCCGCCCCGTCCAGGTGCACCGCCTCCTCGCCACGGACAGCGTGGACGACCGGCTGCTGCGCATCCTGGAGAGCAAGGACCGCCTCTTCGACGCGTACGCCCGCCGCAGCGACGTCGCCGAGGCGACCCCGGACGCCGTCGACGTGTCGGACGGCACGCTCGCCCGCCGCATCGTGGAGGAGGAACAGCAAAGACTGGCGACCGCTGCCCGGAACGGCTGACGAACCGGGCCGGCCGAACCGGGCCGGCCGAACCGGGCCGGCCGAACCGGGTCAGCCGAGACGGTCGGCCGGGCCCGCCTCCAGCCATGTGATGTGATTCTCCCCCGCGGGCGTGCCGCTCGACTCCAGCATCTGACCGGTCTCCGGGTCGATGACGCAGCGGACCTTGTACGGGAAGGGAGTCCACTCGCCCCCATCGGTGGACAGGGACAGGGAGCGGCCCATGAGCGTTTTCGTGATCGCCGTGCCAGGGCGGCCCCTGTCGTCCTCGACCCCGGCGGTCAGCGTCACCCCCGGCATCTCCGCGACGACCCGGAAGAGCGCGGAGCGCAGCGCGGGGCTCGCGGGCGACGACTCCAGCAGATACGCGACCTCGTAGAACCGCGTCGCGGGGTCCTTCGAGAAACGGGCCGCCAGTGCGTCCGGGTCGGTGGGCAGCCTGTCGAGTTCCGGCCATGTCAGGTGCCGGCCGTCCACCCGCCACCTGGCATGGTTCTCGGCCCACACGTACGCCTTGCCGTCCGCGGCCACCCGCCAGGTGCGGCCCGCACGGTCCGCGTACCAGGTCTCCGTCACCTTCTTGCCCCCCTTCACCGTCTCGGCCCGGACCCTCCAGTACTTCCCGTGCGTCGCCGGGGCCTGTTCCGAGATCTCCGCCATGTCGTTCAGGAACGCCGAGGCTGCCGAAGTCGTCGACGCGGGCTCTCCGCCCACGTCCAGTGCCGGATAGGCGACGGCACCGGCGGCGATCGCGGCCACCGCGGCGGCGGCGATCAGGACCCGACGGCGGCGCGTGACGCGCGACCGCCGGGGGAGGGCGCCCGGCTCTCCGGGCTCCGCGGCGGCGAGGACGACCACCGGCTCGTCGGGTGGTACCACCTCCGCCTCGTTCGCCAGGACATCCGGGGTATCCGGGATATCCGGGGTGTCCAGGGCGCCTGGTGCGGTCGCGGCGCCCAGAATCCAGGCGTCGCGCTCGGCGACCTGCGCCAGCAGCGTCCGTACAGCCGTCAGCTTCTCCGTGGACGGCGGTGTCACGACCCCCGCCAGGAGCAGCTCGTCCGCCCCGGGAAAGTCCAGAATGTCGTCGCGTTCGCTCATGCCAGGTCTCCGGTCAGCTTGAGGGGTGCGGCACCCGCGCGCATGCGGTTACGGGCCCGGTGGAGCCGGGAACGGGCCGTCCCCGCGGGTATGCCGACCACCGCGGCGGCCTCCGTGGGCGTCAGCTGCTCCCAGGCGACCAGGAGGAGCAACTCCCGCTCCTCGGAAGGCAGCCGGGCAAGCTGGTCGCGCAGCCGGGGGCCGACCGCCGCCGCGTCGAGGCGGTCGTCCACCGCCTCCCACGGGTCGTCGTGGCGCGCGGTTCCGGGCAGGTCGGGGCGTGCCTTCGCGGTGCGTCGCCAGTGCGCGGACAGTACGTTTCTGGCCACGCCGAACAGCCAGGCCCGGGCCGGGCCCCTGCCGGGGTCGAAGCCGCGGCGGGTGGCGTAGGCCTGGAGCCACAGTTCGGCGAGCAGGTCGTCCGCGACGGCGGGTGCTCGGCGGGCGAAGTAGTTGTGCAGGGCTGTTGAGTGGCGGGCCACCAGGGGTTCGAAGGCTGCGGGGTGCCGTGCGGCGCGGGTCAGCAGTTCCTCGTCGTCCAGGTCTGTGGTCACGGGGTCTCCGTCTCCGGACCGTTGGTTGGCGGTCTCACTCCCTACTTGGTGGGCGTCGGTGATTGCGTTCGCGGGGTTGTTGTGCGGGGGAGGGGGTGCGTGGGATGTGCGGGTGGGTGGGGGCTGGTCGCGCAGTTCCCCGCGCCCCTTACGGGGCGCGTTTTTGCCGAGCCTCATTTTCAGGGGTGTGCCAAGCCCGTCTTCAGGCCCGCACCGCACAACGGCACCACCGCCGTACGCGCCCCCAGTACCCCCTCCCGTACAGCCGCCCAGCACGCCACCCCCGTCGACTCGACGTACAGGCCCCTCGACGCCAAGTCCGTCTGCGCATGCCGGATCTGGTCCTCCGTCACCGTGAAGAAGGCGCCCCCGGACTCGCGTACCGCGCGCAGGATCTGGCGGGCCCGGGGCGGTCGCGTGATCGCGATGCCCTCCGCGAACGTGGGGGCCGGCGGGGTGGCCCCGACCAGGTCGTCCGCGCCCTCGGTCCAGGCGTGGGCGAGCGGTGCCACGGCGGCGGACTGGACGGCGTACAGCGCGGGCCGCCGGTCGATCAGCCCGGCCCCGTGCAGTTCGGCCACCGCGAGGGCCGCGCCGAGCAGCAGCGTCCCGTTGCCGACGGGGACCACGAGGACCTCGGGGAGCCGCCCGCCGAGGTCCTCCCACAGCTCGTGGACGTAGGTCTTCGTGCCGTGCAGGAAGTACGGGTTGAAGACGTGCGAGGCGTAGAAGGTGTCCTCCTCGTCCGCGGCCTCCCGGGCCGCCCGCGCGGCCGCCTCCCGGTCGCCGGGGACCACTTCGAGCCGGGCCCCGTGCGCCCCGATCTGCTCCAGCTTCTTGGCGGACGTGCCGTCAGGGACGTATACGGTGCACGGCAGTTGGGCCCGTGCGCAGTACGCGGAGATCGCCGTGCCCGCGTTGCCGCTGCTGTCCGCGACGACCCGCCGGGGCCGCAGCCGCAGCGCCAGCTCGGCCAGCAGCACCGCCCCGCGGTCCTTGAAGGAGAGCGTCGGCAGCAGGAAGTCCAGCTTGGCCGAAACACCCTCCTTGAGCGGGACCAGCGGCGTCCGGCCCTCGCCGAGCGACACCGTGGGAGCGGTCAGGGGCAGACACTCGGCGTACCGCCACAGCGAATTCACCCGCCCGGCCAGGGACTTGAGGGTCGCCGGGGTGGGCGCGAAGTCGAGGTCGAGCGGTCCGCGGCAGACCGGGCAGCACCAGGCGAGCGAGTCCATGGGCACGCGGGTGCCGTCCATCGGGCAGAAACAGTCCGGCAAGGGAGTCATGTCGGCAGGTTAGATGCACCTATTGGTGACGGTGTGTCATGACTGGCATATGGCACCTGCGTTACGTCCGTGCAGGCCTCTTGTGCAATTCCTGTGGAAGCCTCAATCTTTCGGCTGACGCACAGGGCCGCCGCACGACTTGGCATGACCCTGACGTTTTTCTGTGCGCAGTGCTCTCCGCACCACCCCCCACCAACGCACCACCGATTGAGGAGGATCCCTCAGATGGCAGTGATGCGTCATGCCCGGCGAAGACTCGCCGGTATCGGCACGGCAGCCCTGGTCGCCGGCCTCGTCTCCGCCTTCCCCGCGACCGCGAACGCCGCTTCGGACGCCGAAGGCCCTGTCCGTTACGCGGGCGCGCCCAACGCGATCGCGGACAGCTACATCGTGACCCTCGACGCGGCCGCCGCGAAGGCCGGCTCGGCGGAGGGCAGAGCCCTCGCGAAGGAGTACGGCGCCACGATCGAGCGTACGTACAAGAAGGCGCTGAACGGCTATGCCGTAGAGGCCACCGCGGCCGAGGCGAGGAGGTTCGCCGCCGACCCGGCCGTCACCTCCGTCGTCCAGAACCGCACGTTCACGATCGCCGCGACCCAGCCCAGCCCGCCCTCCTGGGGCCTGGACCGCATCGACCAGGCGGCCCTCCCGCTGAACCAGAGCTACACCTACGACGACACCGCAGGCGAGGGCGTCACCGCCTACGTCATCGACACCGGTGTCCGCATCACCCACACCGACTTCGGCGGCCGCGCCTCCTACGGCTACGACGCCGTCGACAACGACAACACCGCCCAGGACGGCCACGGCCACGGCACGCATGTGGCCGGCACGGTCGGCGGCACGGCGTACGGGGTCGCCAAGAAGGCGAAGATCGTCGGCGTCCGCGTGCTGAACAACTCAGGCCAGGGCACCACCGCCCAGGTCGTCGCGGGCATCGACTGGGTGACGACGAACGCCGTCAAGCCGGCCGTCGCCAACATGAGCCTCGGCGGCACCGTCGACACCGCGATCGACACCGCCGTACGCAACTCCATAGCCTCCGGCGTCACCTACGCCGTCGCGGCGGGCAACGAGACCACCAACGCCAGCACCCGCTCGCCCGCCCGCGTCACCGAGGCCATCACCGTCGGCGCCACCACCAGCACCGACGCCAAGGCCAGCTACTCGAACTTCGGCACGGTCCTGGACCTCTTCGCCCCCGGCTCCTCCATCACCTCCGCCTGGGGTACGGGCGACAGCGCGACCAACACCATCTCCGGTACGTCGATGGCGACCCCGCACGTCGCCGGAGCCGCCGCGCTGTACCTGGCGGACAACCCCACCGCGACCCCGGCCGCCGTCCAGACCGCGCTGGTCAACTCGGCCACCACCGGAGTCGTCACCAGCCCGGGCACCGGTTCGCCCAACCGCCTGCTGAAGGTCGGCGGTGGCGGCACGACCCCGCCGCCCACCGGCTCGCTCTTCGAGAACACCGCGGACCAGTCGATCGCCGACAACTCCACGGCGAACTCCCCGGTGACCGTGACCGGCGTGACGGGCAACGCACCCTCGGCCCTGAGCGTGCCGGTGAACATCGTCCACACCTACATCGGCGACCTTCAGATCCAGCTGATCGCGCCCGACGGAACGGCCTACACGCTGAAGGCATACGGCACGGGCGGTTCGACGGACAACATCAACACCACGTACACCGTCAACGCCTCGGCCGAGGTCGCGAACGGGACGTGGACCCTGCGCGTGAGCGACAACGCGGCGGCCGACACCGGGTACATCAACTCGTGGGGGCTGCAGTTCTGACCGACGTTTCCGATCGCCGGCAGGTAGCTCAGTAGTACCGCAGTACCGCTCGTCCTCGCGGCGTGGCACCTGGGCGTAGACCCGGTCGGCCCGTCGCGAGGGCGAGCCGCGAGCGCGCTGGCCGTCGCGGTCACCGCGCCCGGATTCGCCGGACTCGTCCCCCGTGTTCCGCCCCCGTGCGTCCCGCGCTTACCATGCGCCCTGTCGTACGTCAGTTCTGGCGTCACTCGGACGAGGAGCGCGGTCACCAGTGGAGAACCCTCCGCCCCCTGGGCCCCAGCAGCCCCAGGGGCAGCCCCCGCAGCAGGGGCAGTACCCGCCGCCGGGTCAGCCGCAGGGGCCGTACGGCGCATACCCGGGGGGAGCGGGGCAGGGTCCGGGACCGTATCCGGGGGGAGCGGGGCAAGGCCCGGGACCGTATCCGGGGCCCGGGCCGGGTCCGTACGGCTATCAGCCCTGGGGGCAGGGCTACTCCCCGTACAACCACCCGTCGCCCGTCAACGGCTTCGCGATCACCGCGCTCGTGCTCGGCTTCCTCTGCTTCCTCCCGCTGGTCGGGCTGGTCCTCGGGCTCGTCGCGCTGGCGCAGATCAAGAAGAGGGGCGAGAGCGGCAAGGGCATGGCGGTCGCCGGGATGATCCTGTCCGGAACCGGCACCGCGGTCCTCGTGCTCGCGCTTGTCACCGGCGCCCCGGCCGACGTCTGGGACGGCTTCAAGGAGGGGGCGCGCGACGCGGCGGAGAGCGGCGCCACCTTCTCTGTGGAGAGGGGCGACTGCTTCAATGCGCCCGGAGTCTCGATGGAGGGCCTGACGTACGACGTCGAGAAGGTGCCGTGCGAGGGCAAGCACGACGGCGAGGTCTTCGCGAACGTGAAGATGGCGGACGGCGGTTATCCCGGTGACGACGCGATCGTCGAAGCCGCCGACGACAGGTGCTATCCGCTCCAGTCCGGCTACGCGATGGACTCCTGGGCCATCCCGGACAACGTGGACATCTACTACTACACGCCGACGCGGGAGAGCTGGAGCGTCGGCGATCGTGAGATCAGCTGCCTGTTCGGCAACGTGGACGAGAAGGGCAGCCTGACGGGCTCGTTGCGCCTGGACGACTCGATGCTCACCGCGGACCAGCTGACGTATCTGCAGGCGGCGCGAATCCTCAACGAGGCCATGGATTCGGCGCCCGATGAGGTGTACGTCGAGGACGACCTGGCCGGGCACAAGGAGTGGGCGGGCCGGGTCTCCACGGCGCTCACCCAGCAGACGGAGATGCTGCGCGCGCACGACTGGTCCGCCAAGGCCGAGAAGCCCGTCACCGCCCTGGTGAAGGATCTCGAAGAGGCGCGGAAGGAGTGGGCGAAGGCCGCGAAGGCCTCCGACGCGGACGTCTTCTACGACCACTACGGCAAGGGCCTGGAGCACTCCGACGCCAAGAAGTCGGTCACCGCCCGCAAGGCTCTGGGCCTCGCGACGACGCCGCCGGAGTCGTACGAGGAGGACGGTACGGAGGGCGGCGGGACGGAAGGCGGCACAGGAGGCGGCGGCACGGCGGTGTGACGGCGGCCACGGTGGGGAGGAAGTGCCTGGGTATGGCCAGGGTGAACCCCTCAGCGGCCATAAGTCATCACATCGAGTGATTCTCTGGCCTTTGCTTGCCTGGCACAACCCACGGTTGCCACCCTGTAGCTGTCTGTACAACCTGACGGGAGTGGCCAGTGACATTCGGTGAGCAGCCGGCGTATCTGCGCGTCGCAGGTGATCTTCGCAAGAAGATCGTCGACGGATCGCTGCCACCGCACACACGGCTCCCGTCCCAGGCCAGAATCCGCGAGGAGTACGGGGTCTCGGACACGGTCGCCCTGGAGGCCCGCAAGGTCCTGATGGCCGAGGGGCTGGTCGAGGGCCGCTCCGGGTCCGGGACGTACGTCCGCGAGCTGCCCGTGCAGCGCCGCATCGCGCGCTCCGGGTACCGGCCGGACAGCGGCGCGACGCCGTTCCGCCAGGAGCAGGCGGACGTCTCCGTGCGGGGTACGTGGGAGTCGCACAGCGCGCAGGCCGAGGCGAGCGGCGCGATCGCCGAGCGGCTCGGTATCGCCGCAGGTGACCGCGTGATGTGCACGAAGTACGTCTTCCGGGACTCGGGCGAGGCGATGATGCTCTCCACCTCCTGGGAACCTCTCGCCGTCACGGGCCGCACACCGGTGATGCTCCCCGAGGAGGGCCCGCTCGGCGGCATGGGCGTGGTCGAGCGCATGGCGGCCATCGACGTGATCGTGGACAACGTCACGGAGGAGGTGGGCGCCCGGCCCGGCCTCGCCGAGGAGCTGTCGGCGCTGGGGGGTGTCCCGGGGCATGTCGTGCTCGTCGTCCAGCGGACGTACTACGCGTCGGGCCGGCCCGTGGAGACGGCGGACGTCGTGGTGCCGGCGGACCGGTACCGGATCGCCTACCACCTGCCGGTGAAGTAGGCGCTCGCCGGTACGGGTCTGCTTGCGGCCCTTGGCGCGTGCCGGTGGAATCTGGCCTTTTCGCGGTGGGCCCCCGGCCCGGTCTCCGCGCTGCCGGCGGGACGCCGCGGGGGTATGGGGGAGCGGATCCGTGCGAATGCGCCCCCTCTGTCCTGGCCGGTTGCGTACCTCTCCCACACCTCTCGTGTACCTCTTTGTGAAAAGCCGTATTCGCTGCGTAAAGGTTAGGCGTAGGCTCGGGCATATGCGGATTGCGGTTTCCTTATGTGACGGGGCGAGGCGCGAGCCGGGGGCAGGGAGTGGAGGGGCGCGATGAACGACGGCACGATCACTCTTCCCTGGCTCGTCATACGACAGGACGACAACGGCAATCGCTACCGGATCGGCAGGTACGCGACGAGGGCCGAGGCTCAGAAGATCGCGGACAGCCTCGACGACCGAGGTCACCAGCAGCTCTACTGGGTGGAGCGGCTCGGGCAGAACGGCCAGGGCGGTCAGAGTGGCCAGGGCGGGCAGAACGGCCAGAGTGCTCAGGGCGGGCAGAACGGCGTCAGGTAGCTGCGTCAGCGTGGCCGCCGGCCTCAGCGCCAGCGCCGCGCGATTGTCACCGCCATCGTCGTCGTCGGCGCCGTGAATGTGGCCGAGTGACCGCTGGGATCACGTCCGGGCGGCTCCCGTAGGCTCCGGCGCATGACGGAACGGATCGTGGTGGTCGGGGGCGCCGTGCTGAGTGACGGGCGTCTGCTCGCCGCGCGCCGCAGTGCGCCTGCCGAGTTGGCCGGGCGGTGGGAGTTGCCCGGCGGCAAGGTCGAGCCCGGGGAGACTCCGGAGCGGGCGCTCGTGCGTGAGCTTCGTGAAGAGCTCGGGGTCGAGACGGTGCCGGTCGCTCGGGTGCCGGGGGAGTGGGCGCTGAAGCCGCCGTACGTCCTCTGTGTCTGGACTGCCCGACTGCTCCCCGACTCGCCTGCCCCCAAGTTGCTCCAGGACCACGACGAGCTCCGCTGGCTGAGCCCGGACGAGCTGTGGGACGTGGAGTGGCTGGATCAGGATGTGGCTGCCGTGATGGAGGTCGCGCGGGGGGCTTGGGCCTGAGCGTTTCTTCGCCCCCGCCGCCCCTACCCGTCCCATCCCGGGGGGGGGGGGGGGCCCCCCCCCCCCCCCCCCCCCCCCCCCGCCGGGGGGGCCGGAGCGCGGGCGCG
>NZ_JBFAHW010000125.1:0-30230 GCF_040654355.1 Streptomyces sp. NPDC050704
CACGCGCCGTGAACACGCTGCCCGATCCCTCGAACCGCTTGTCCGATACCCCGCCGCTCCCGACCCGGCGAACATATCCGATCACAGCACCAGATATGACGCACGCCGCATCACACCGCACCACACCGGAGAACGGAGACACGCAGTGAGTTCCGGCGGGATCACATGGGTAGCCGATGAGGACATCTCCTGGCTCGGTTACTACATCAAGCTGGCCCGGGGCCTGACCGGCGAACAGCTCATCGCCCGCCTCGCCGCCACCGGCGGCCCCGTACCGGTCCAGGCCACCACCGGGCCGCAGGCCGAAGAACTCGTCGACGGGCTCGACGCCGAGCGCGGCGACACCGACAGCATCGCCGTCCGCTACGGGGACCACGCCGGCCTGGGCTTCATCGTGGCCTACGGCCACTGGCCGTCCGTCCTCGGGCCCGCGTACCACGACGGGACATCCCGAGACGGGGTCCACATCTTCGAGCTCTACTACGAGAAGCAGAACCCGAAGGTCCCGCCACCCACATTCGCCTACTTCCACGACGACCACTATGTGTGCGGCTTCGACATGTACATGCACACCTGGTCGCAGGAGATCACCGGCCCCGGCGCCGACCTCATCCGCGCTGACATCATCGCGGCAGGAATCCCGGAGGAGAGGAAGAGGGACGCGGCGCACCGTGCCTCTCTCGCCGTGCTGGAGCAGCGCTTTGAACTGGCGCTGCCGCGTGAACCGATCCTCGGCGCGTCACTGCCCACTGCGCTCGTCAGAGGGCGGCAGCCCCGATGAGCGAGCCGTCCCCGTGATCGCATCGCCATTCAAACGGCTGCCGGTCAGGTGGGCGAAGACGACGACGTTGCCTTGGTAGCCGGTGGCGGCCGAGTAGCCGCCGCCGCACGTGATGACCCGCAGCTCCGGGCGGAGCGCGGCCCCGTACACCTTCTCGTCCGGGAAGTCGCGGGCGTCGTACACCTCGACCGCGTCGACCGAGAAGAGGGCGACCGTGCCGTCGCGGCGCGCGACCTCGATCGTGCTGCCCTTCCTGAGGGCGCCGAGGCGGTAGAAGACGGCGGGCCCTTCGGCGTTGTCGACGTGCCCGGCGACGATCGCGGTGCCCTTCTCGCCGGGCGTGATGCCGGACTCGTACCAGCCGGCAAGGTTCTTCCCGGTGGCCGACGGCACGTCGAGGCTGCCCCGCGGGGTGAGGCCGAGGCCCGTGAGAGGGGCGTCCACCCCGAGGGAGGGGATGCGGACGCGGTCAGGCAGGGCAGGCGCCAGTGGGGCGGCCGTGGGCCGGTCGGCATGGGCGTCGCCGCGGCGGGCCTGCGCGGCCGACGGCTGGGGTGGGGCGTGCGTCTCGGCGCCGCCGCGCAGGAGCCAGGCGCCGCAGACCAGGGCGACGAGGGTGACGGCGGCTATGGAGATGTCGCTGAACGGGCGCACTCGACCCCTCTCTTGGAACGACCCCTTGGGACCTCTGAGATCTCTTGGAACAAACTCTCGGGATGGCTCTGTGGGTCCCGCGTCCCCCTCCGGGCCGCGAGGGGCGTCGGGCCCGGAGGGGGAGGGGACGGCGGTAACCGGCGAACGGACAGCGGAGGGTGTCCGTCAGATCCCGTCGCCTCTCGCCCGGCGATGCAGGAGCCAGGTACCGCCCGCGGCGGCGACGGCCAGGGCCGCCACTCCCGCCGCGGTCTGCACGGGGTCGGTGCCGAGTGCGCCGCCGACCCCCGTCTTCACACTTCCTCTCGGACGGACCTGCTGCCCGTTCTCCCGGGTCTTCTGGGTGGAGGTCAGCGTGACCACCAGGTCGCCCGTCACCCGCGTACCGCCCGGGCAGCGCGCGACGATCTCGTACGTGCCCGGCCGCGCGGACGGCGGCACCCTGAACCGCCCCACCGCGATGCCCTCGTGCGCACTGGGCACCAGCGTGAACCCGCCCGCCGCCACGGCTCCGGCGTCGCCCGACACCGCGCCGTCCGCACCGCAGGCCGCCGTGTTCACCGTGACCTCGGCGCCGGGCACGACCGCGGCGGGGTAGACCTCCAGGGACCGCGAACCCGGACCGGGACCGGGACCCGCGCTGTACGCGGGCGCGGCGGCGAGGCCCGCGACGGCGACGGTGGCGGTGACGGCGAGCGCGGTACCGGTCAGCGGACGGGCTGTGCGCATCGTGCTTGCTCCTCCGAGGGGGCACGACCCGCGGCACCCCCATGTGCCGCTGCGGCGGTCACGCCCCTGCCCTACCGAGGTAAGTGGCAGTCGACGGCGTACGCCTCCTGATGGGGCGTCAGAAATGATGTGAACGGGTGTCAGGCGGGAATGCCCGGTGGCGTACGCGATGACGTTTCAGCAGGTCACCGCCGCGCCCTGGGTGTGCCGACGAAAAGAACCCGAAGGGTGCGGGCGGCGCGTGTGAACGGGTGACCGGCTCTCTCCTCGGCGGACACTTGACCTCAGGTTTGGTTGAGGTGTGAGGCTCGCTCCCATGAACCCCACCACACATGTTTCCGTCTCCCTCCCCGCTCCCCTCAAGATCGCCGTCATCGTCGGCAGCAACCGGGAGGGCCGCTTCGGTCCCGTCGTCGCGGACTGGCTGCTGGGCCGGGTCCGCGAACGCGACGACCTCGCCGTGGACGTCGTGGACCTCGCCGACGTACGTCTCCCGACGGCCCTGTCCTACTCCCCCTCCGAGGAAGTGATCGCCGAGCTGGCCGAGGTCACCCCGAAGCTGGCCGACGCCGATGCCTTCGTGGTTCTCACCCCCGAGTACAACCACTCGTTCCCCGCCGGCCTGAAGAATCTCATCGACTGGCACTACAACGAGTGGCGCGCCAAGCCCGTCGCCTTCGTCTCCTACGGCGGCCTCTCGGGCGGCCTGCGCGCCGTCGAACACCTCCGCCAGGTCTTCGCCGAACTCCACGCCGTCACCGTCCGCGACACGGTCTCCTTCCACAACGCCGGCGCCTCCTTCGACGACGAGGGCCGCCACCGTGATCCGTCGGCACCGGACGCGGCCGCCAAGACGATGCTGGATCAGCTGGTGTGGTGGGGGCTGGCGCTGCGGGAGGCGAAGTCGGTGCGGCCGTACGGGGGTTGAGGCCTGTCTTGTGCCCGGTGGCCCGGTGGCCCGGGTCCGGGTCCGGCTGAGGGGCACGGTCGGGCCCGGGCCTGTTGTGCCCTGGCGGCAGCTCGTCGCGGCTCTCAGGGCCGTGCATGATGGGCTCATGGTTCCGGTTCCGTTGCCCGTTCCGATTCTCGATCGCCTACCGGCTTCGTTCTGGACCGTTCCGTACGTCGGCCGCCGCTTTCCGGGGTCACCGGCCGCGGCGGCCGGCCGCGCCGACCTGTCAGCGGGCGCGAACTGCCAACTGTTCGCCT
The DNA here is from genome assembly GCF_040654355.1 of Streptomyces sp. NPDC050704. Taxonomy (NCBI): domain Bacteria; kingdom Bacillati; phylum Actinomycetota; class Actinomycetes; order Kitasatosporales; family Streptomycetaceae; genus Streptomyces; species Streptomyces sp. NPDC050704. The sequence goes on from NZ_JBFAHW010000125.1 coordinate 3,374, forward strand.
ACGAGGTCCTCCGCCACTTCGGCCTGGCCCCGCCCGCCCTGCGGTCGAGCGACCTGTGGACGGACACGCGGTGCACGATCCGCGTCCCGTCGGCCCAGCCCCAGCCCCTCGACCTGCTGCTCTTCAACGCCACCGACGATGCCTACGGCGCGCATGTCGGCGTCTGGGCGGGCGAGGGAGGCGGCGGAACGGTGCTGCACCTGTGCGCGGAGGTCGGCCGCCCGGCGGTCTGGGCCATGCCGGAGTTCGCCGCACGGGAGCGCTACCGGGTCCTGATCGGCGTCAAGCGTGTGATTGCCGGCGGACCTGCTCTGTTGTGACGGGGCGGGTGAGGCCGCGAGAACGAGGCTAACCCTCCGTTACTCAGATCGAGTTGCTGGAAATCCTCGCTGCTGAAGGCGTCTGCTGGCACACCGAAATCGATCCAAGAACTACCTGTGGCCAGCAGGTATCTCGAAAGAAGCATGATATCAACGGGCTTCCTAATTTCGAGACCGATAAATGAACCAGCCTCCGGCGCCGATAAATGCCGCCGATATGGGAGCCAGTATCGTCCAGTCGCGCCCAGCGAGTAGATCGGAAACCACCATGAGGAGTAGAAGCAGGCCCATGACGATCTCGATTACGCCTAGCCAGCGCAGCCGTGTGTGCGCTCTCTCTTTCATGTGCCCCTCCTTCTCGTAGCGGTGTGAAGCGGACGGGGGCGGCCAAGCCGCCCCCGTCTACCTCAGAGCCTGTTTCGCTGGTAGGAGTACGTAACTCCCGCGCCGGCTGCAGCCCCGGTCGCTGCACAGAATGGCAGCGCCGGACCAGTTGCCGCGCCTCCTGACACTATGGTTGCAGCGCCTTCGCAAAGGCCAGTGACACCAATGCTGGCGATCAGTCCAGCAGTTTGTGATCGATCCTCTTGGCCACCTCCTAGCAGCCCTGCCCCTGTCGGACTGGCCTATCCGGCGGCGTCGAAGATTCCTCCAAGGCTGATCAACCCATCCGGATCAATGCGGTTGACGGGGTCGCCTTCGGCGTAGAGGTAGGGGCTCGGAGGTGAATTTCCAAGCGTTCGGCTCGACTTGAGGTAGGCCTCCGCAGATAGCTACCGCTGCGGTGGGAGGCCCTTCTTTCCAACTCCCCAGAATCTCCAGGCTGTGATCAGCCAGCAGACAGCCACTATCGCCAGGCCGATCCACGCTTCAGTGATTCCTTGAATCGTAATGAGGAAGATGAAAAACGCTACGGATAGGAGCCCAGGTCATGTCCCGCGAGGTGGTGTAGTCACGGCAGCTGATTCGGTTCCGGTTGCGGGGTGTGTAGGCATGAACTCTGGCCGGTGGCGGGGGAGATGGGCGTGATTCGTCTGTTCGTCTCGTTCGTGGGGGTGGCTGGTGGCGTCGGTGCTCGGTGCACACAGAACCCGCTCTTCGCGGTGGTGTGGCAATTCTGCTGTTACCAGGCGGTCGGGGTTCCCCCTTCGCGGCTTCTCGTGGTCCAGCGGTTGCGGCAGTCGAGCTCACCGAGGTCGAGACTGTAAACCAGAGGCGGTCTTGATCGCCGCCTTGCCGGTATTCCGGTGTGTGCGGCGGCTGTTCCTTGTGGGTCAAACGACCGGCACACTCGGCGATCGGGCCGGGCTACTGTGCCCGTCGTACGGGGCTGACACCGGCCATGACCACCCGCAGGGCGACCCTCGCCTGATGCGGCGTCAACTTGAGACGGTGCACGACTGACAAAGTTCCCTGCACGGACGACGAAGTCCGAAGCCCACGACGCCCCTGAGGTTCATGGGCGAGGTCAGAAAAAGGTAGCTGTTCAGCAGGCGTGGACGCGCATAGATCAGACTCCATATTGAAAGGAACCAATAGGCATGCGCAGGACAGGTAAAAGCAAGGCACTTCTCGCGACAGGGACCATGATGGCGGCCCTACTTGGAGGAGTGATCACCGCCGCTCCAGCCAGCGCAGCAGACGGGGTGTGCACTGGATCCACGACGATACAGACCACGGGGGGCCGGCACTTCGTGGTGCCGATCAACGTCGCGAACCACACGATTTACTGCTACCTGAAGAACGGGCACAGGGGTACCGGGGTCAGAGCCCTGCAGAAGAACATGAACAGCTGCTACGGCAAGAGGCTCGAACTTGATGGCAGCTTCGGACCGGCCACCGAAGTTGCTCTCCGAGACGTTCAGGGCAGGATCGGCGCGAGGGTTGACGGCGAATACGGCCGCGAGACCTTGGGCAAGATGAAGTGGGCCCGCTACAACAACGAAACCGGCGCGCGGTACGACTGCGTCACTCTGCCATGACCTAAGCTTGTTCTACCGTTTTAGCGCGGCCAACACCGGTCATTCGTAGGATCGGTGAGCCCGAGGGCTCCGGGTATGGCAGTGAGCTTGTCGCCGCTTGATGGGGCCGGGTCGTACGGCGCCGAAGGCCCGTTCGTGCTCAGGTCATGCACGGCCTCGACCTTCTCCTGCACCGTCTCCGGGCCCGGACCGTGGTAACCGACCCGCCGTCGGGACGTCTCCGGTGTCCACCGCCGTGTGCCGCTCCGCTCATCCAGCGGCGGATTCTGGATCGCCTCCCACCGCGCCTCGGGATCCGAGACCGCCGCGAGGATTTGGTGGGCGGGCGAGCTGAAGTGGGACGGCTGGCGAGCGATGGTCTCGGTGGAGGCCGGACGGTTGGTGCTGCGCGGTGCTGCGCTCATGGCACGGCACCAGCCTGCTCGCCTCGTTCCCGGAGATCGAATCCGGGAGCAGGCAGCTGCCGGACGCGACGGCGCTGGACGGGGAGTTGATCGTGTGGCCGGCTGCCTGGGGGGAGAACGGTGGTGCGGCCGATGTAGTGGAAACGGCCGACGGTGTCGTATCTGCCGAGCAGGAGTGTGCGCGGGGCTGTCGGCGGGCCGGTGACCGCGCCGACGATGGCCTCTTGGGTTTCGCGGACCGACTGGTGAAGAGGCAGTGTTCTGACCCTGCGCTATTCCCAAGTCCGTGAAGTTATGGGCCGGGTGGGGTTGTCCAGAGGGCCGTGAGCTGTGGTTTCACCGGACATGAGGAGCGGAGCCCCGGTAGAACTGGCAGTCGACCATGACACGCCGTTCACAAAGACCGCAGGCTCCGCTGTCCGAACAGTCTGCCATCACCCGTGTCGTCACGGTGGCTGGAGGCCGGTTCGCGCCGGGCCACATCGGTGAACTCACCCAACTTGTGCCCTTCGAGATGGTCGACGAGGCCTTGAAGGCCACCGGCAGGGTCCAGGTGCGGCTGCGGGATCTGCCGTCTCGCTTCACGGCCTTGGGGCTAGTCTGCGGCGATGCGGCATGGACGAACTCACCGGACCGCGGCCCTGGCCGCCGCACTGATCCTGTTGGCGTCGGCGGGCGGCTGCGACGGGTCCTCGCAGGAGGATCGCTCGGCGACAAAGGGCAAGGGCAAGGGCAAGGGCAAGGCTCGTCCCGCCAGTGCCCCGGATTTCGACGGGGACGGCTACGAGGATGCCGCAGTGGTGGTGACCGGCAGCGCCGCTGCCGGCCTGGACTGGGACTATGGGCCTGTCGTTGTCTTTCGCGGTGGTCGCGACGGTCTGCGTCCCACGGGCAAGCCTCTGATCGCGGGCAGCGGCCGCAGGGCAAACGGCTTCCTCGAAGAAGGGTTCCGCTCCGACCTGACCGCGGACCTGAACAGCGACGGCTTCTCCGACCTGATTCTGCACCAGCAGGTGCCGGTCCCCAACACCCAGGACAACCAGGAGCGGGGCGGCCGTACGGTCGTCTTCCACGGCGGCAAGGACGGTCTGTCCACCACACCCGTCAGGTTGCATGTTCCCGGCGACGATCCCAAGCATCCCTTCACGGCCGTCGAGGCCGCGGACTTCGACGGTGACGGTCATGCGGATCTGTACGGTGGCGAACGACTCCTCATGGGGCCGTTCGACGCCGACGGCAAGCCGAAAGCCGCCCGCCGTCTGTCCGGTGGGATGCTCTCCACGGCCGCGGACTTCGACCGGGACGGCCGTACGGACCTCCTCGTCCACCGCGACTACGACGAGGAAGCCGAGGACGAGAGGGCCTCCAGGCGTTCCGTGCGCTACTTCCGTGGCACGCCGGGCCAAGGGCTGGAAGAAGACGGCGAGGTGAGCCGGCGCTTGAGTGAGATGGTCGGCGACATCGGCAGCGAGGTGCACGCGGGCATCGACCTTGACGGTGACGGCTATCCCGACCTGCTTCCGCCCGGCTGGAGCGCTGGACACGAGCGCGAGTATGTGCGCGGCGGGCCGGACGGTTTCCGCCCCGGCACCACTCGGCTGAATGTCGACCTCGGATCCCTCACCGTCGGCACCCATGTGCTGACCGGCCATGTCACCTCGGCGTCCGACCGCAACACCGTCTCCACCGTCGAGTACGGCTCGGCCGACCAGCAGGGCCACCTCCAGCTGGCGCGCCTGACCAGCAGGGGCTCTGCCGTCACGATGACCGGCCTGCAGATCATCGACAGGGACACCGAGGGCATCTCCGGTGACGTCTTCGAATCCGACATCGGCAGACGTGACCGCTTCGCCGAGGACCTGCGTGTCCTTGATGCCGACCGTGACGGTCACCACGACGTCCTGACCTTCGAGCCCTTCAGCGGACCCGACGGTCGCTACGGCGGATTCTGGTTCCTGCCCGGCACCCCGGACGGTCTGCGCACCCGCGGCGTCCACCGGTACACAATGCCCGAACTCGGCTTGTGACCTCCTCCGCCTTTGTCGATCCGGGGGTGGGTAGTTGGTGTGCTGGATTGAGACGAGTTCCCCGGTGTAGAAGCCCACAGCCAGTATGGTGATCTTCATGCACACCGATCCCGTCACCGCGGCCGACGTCGAGTACGCCGTCCGCCTGGCGGTGACCGCCCTGCGCGGGGCGGAGGAGCCGGACTGGAGTGCCAAGGCCGACTCCCTGGAGTGGGACTGCTGGGAGACCGTCGAGCACCTCGCCGACGACCTGTTCGCCTACGCCGCCCAACTCGGCCCTGAAAGCCCGCCGTTGGACACGAACGTCCCGTTCTCCTGGACCCGCAGAAGGCCGGGCGGCCCGGCGAACGCCATCTTCGCGGACCGCGACGCCGGTCCGGCCGGCCTGTTGCAGGTACTGGAAGCGAGCGGTGCCTTGCTGACGGCCATGGTGCGCACCACGCCGCCGACGGTCCGCTCGCACCACGTCTTCGGCACGGCCGACCCCGAGGGCTTCGCGGCCATGGGCGTTGTGGAGACCCTGGTGCACACGCACGACGTCGCCGAGGGCCTCGGCGTCGACTGGACCCCGGACGCCGACCTGTGTGACCGCGTGCTGGCCCGACTCTTCCCTGACGCCCCCACGGACACCGACCGCTGGCCGACCCTCCTGTGGGCCACGGGTCGCGCGGAACTCCCGGGCCGGCCCCGCCTCACCACATGGCGTTGGTACGGGGCGCCCCGGACCGACGACGGGCCGTAGACATCCCGGACGTCGGCTGACACGCCGCGCCGGAAGACAGTGGCCGCGGCGGCTTGCGACGACGTACTAGACGTAGTGCACGTACTAGAAGACGTCGTGCACGTACTAGACGTACTACGTGTACTCGGCCAGCGCCTCGGCCACCGCCCGGTGCCCCACGGCGGCGAGGACGGGATTCGTGACCCGGTAGTGGTGTTCCGCCACCAGTCCGAAGCACAGGGCCCAGCCCCGCCCCCGAGCCCAGGTCGCGTCGTCGACGGCGGCCGCTTCGCGGAACAGGCCCCGGGTCTCGGGGGTGAACACGGCCCAGGCGGCGAGTACGTCGGCGGCCGGGTCGCCGACGCCGAGGCCGCCGAAGTCGATGACCGCGCTGAGCCGGCCTCCCGTGGCCAGCAGGTTGCCCGGCAGGAGGTCGCCGTGCAGCCAGACGGGATCGCCGTCCCACTGGGGAAGCCGCAGCGCCTCTTCCCAGGCGGCGGTCGCGACCGCCCCGTCCCACGTGCCGGCCGCGTCCAGGCCACGGATCGCGGTACGGACGTCGCCGTCATCGCCGGTGAGAGAACCACCGCGCCAGGACGCCGGCCCGCCGGTGGCGTCGACCTTCCGCAACGCCGCGACGAAACGGCCCAACTCAACCGCCGCGTGAGCGAGTTCGGCGGGATCGGTGAGGGGCGCGTCGTATACGTTGTCGCCGTCCAGCCAGCGGAACACCCCCCACGGCAGCCCGTACCCCTGGCCGGGCGCCCCCTTGGCGAGCGGCACCGGCACGGCCAGCGGAAGGTGCGGGGCGAGCCGGGGCAGCCAGCGTTGCTCGTCGACCTGACCGGCCTCACCGGGCAGCCGCGGCAGCCGTACGACCATGTCTTCGCCCAGCCGGTACATGGCGTTCTCGGTCCCGGCCGAGACAACCTCCTTCACCGGCAGCCCCGCCCACTGAGGAAACTGCTCCGCGACCAGCCGGCCGACCAGCGCCGCGTCGATGTCGAGCTCGTCGGCGTGCATCTTCGGGCTGGGCGGCATGGGATGGGGCTCCGTACGTAGTCAGGGCGGGGAAGCGCTGGGCAGCGGAGCGTATCCAGGTCGGCTACTTCATCGCCATGACTTTTCGTCCCGCTTACTGCCTTGCCCAGTTGCCGTTCGTGAGGCCGGTCTGGAACGCAGTCCATGTGGTGGGGCGGATGTGGAGGGAGGGGCCGGCGGGGTGCTTGGAGTCGCGTATGGCGATGGTGGTGGGGATGTTGGTGGCTATCTCGACGCACTCGTTCACACTGTCGCTGTAGCTGGACTTGCGGTATTGGAAATCGGGCACGGCTCAGAGTTCCTTGCGAAGGTTGTGGAGGAACAGTTGGGAGTCCCGCTCGTTCAGGGAACGGTCGGCGATCAGTTCGAACAGCTGGTCGTGGGCCGTGGCGCCTTCCCCGCCTTCGATCCACCTCTCGGAGAACGCGGACTCGTAGTAGACGACATCCATGGCGCCGGGTTCGGCGAACGAGATGACGTTGAAGGAGCCGTTCAGACCCTGGTGCAGGCCGCCGCTGAAGGGGAAGACCCCGAGAGTGACGTTAGGCAGGTCAGCCACCTTCGCCAGGTGGTCGAGTTGACCGCGAGCTGTCTCCGTACTGCCGGGGAGGTTCCGCAGTACGGCCTCATAGAGCACGGCTCGCAGGATGAGTGGCGGATCCTCGGTGAGACGCTGCTGTCGTGCGAGTCGTGAGGCGATGAACTCCTCGTCCGGGTCTCTGCGTTGGGCCACTGGCGCAGTGTAGGTGGGGGCGTCCCTCAACGCTCCTACGTATGCGGGAGTTTGCAGCAGGCCGGGGACGAACCCGGGCTGCCATGCCTTGATGGACGTCGCCGCGTTCTCCAGGGTGACGTATTCCTGCATGGTGCCGAGCTTCGTGTAGGTGTCCCACCAGCCCTTCGCCTTGCGCCGCTCCCTGTCGATCCTCGCCAGTTCCAGGAGCCCCCCGGTGACGCCGGGGTCACGGACCCCGTACAGCTCACACAACGCGCGGATGTCCGGGTCGCGCATGGGCACCCAACCGCGCTCCATCTTTGTGACCTTCGTGATGGACGAGGTGAGCACCTTGGCGGCGTGGGTCTGCGTCAGTCCGGCCATCGTGCGCAGCTTGACGAGTTCTCCGCCCAGTCGGCGCCCCAGTACGGAGGACGTGCTGTTGCCGTTCATCGGTTGGTTCGCGCTCAAGTCGTGCTCCTCCAGGCTTCGGTGCGCAGTCAGTCTGTCGCGCTGGGTATCCGCCTTGCAACCACGTAGGGATGAATTACTCCGCGACCAACTTGTATCGATCTTGCGGGGAATCTACGTTCCGTGATGAACCGATCACAGGGTGGCGCCAGTCGATGCCCGGCGCCGCTCGCCCCTGCCCGGAGGTGCGCGACATGATCGCCCCCCAAGTGTCAGAAGAGCCCGAAGAGCCAGAAGCCCCCCTCCACCACGACCGCCTCGACTACACCCCCCTCCCCAAGAGCGTGACCCTCGCCCGCCGCCGAGCCCACCGCCTGCTCACCGAGTGGGGGCACCCCGAACTCGCCGCCCACACCGCCCTGTTGGTGTCCGAGCTGGGCGGCAACGCCGTACTGCACGGATGCGTGCGCGACCGGCTCTTCAGGGTGGAACTCACGCTCACCGAGAGCGCCGTACGGATCTCCGTTTCCGACCCAAGAGGCGAGTCACGGCCGAGCCTCCGCGAGGCGAACTCCGACGACATGTTCGGGCGCGGCCTGCTGATCGTCGGGCAGGTGGCCGACCGGTGGGGCGTACGCAGACTGACCGTCGGCAAGTCCGTCTGGTGCGAGCTGGACGTCGTACGCCAGGAGGCCATCGCCGCCCGTTACCGTGATCGGAGCGAACCCTCGCCACCAAGGAGGATGACCATGGCCGAACCGTTGAAGACCCTCGTCGGCGGCGTAGAGGTCGAGGTCCCCAACAGCATCCCCGACATCCGTGCCACCCTCCCCGAAGACCGGCGCGAGGACTTCGACCGGGCTGTCAACGAGGCCGGGGTGCAGGACATCCACGCCGTCATGCGGCACTGGATGCTGGAGGCCGTACCCGATCCGGCGGCCGACGGGCTCCTGGAACGGCTGGCGGCGGACGAGGCCGAGAGGCGGGGCGTCGCTTGAGCTACCGCATCACCTACGCGCCGCCCGCCGACGACACGCTGGCCGTTCTGGCCGTGACCGTGGTCGGGCTTGTCGCCTCGCTCTGAGCGATGTCGAAGGCCGCCGAGGGGGGCCCGAGTCGGCGCCCTTCGAGACGCACATGGCCGCCCCGGTCCGATGACCAGGGCGGCTGAGCACAGCGTCTTGAGCGGGCCAACTGAAGGTGGTATCAGGTCAGTTCACCGACACCGCCGACCAAGCCGCCCCCACCGCGCGGTACTCCGAACTCCCCGCCCCGTAAAGATCCTTCGCCGCGTTCAGCGTGGCCGTCCGGGCGCCCGCGTACTTCGTCGAGGACGTCATGTAGACGGTCAGCGCCCGGTACCAGACCGCACCCAGCTTGGCCTTGCCGATGCCCGTCACCGTCGCGCCGTTGCAGGTCGTGCCGTTGTGGGCGACGCCGCCGATGGTCTTCGGGCCGCTACCCTCCGCGAGGAGGTACGCGAAGTGGTTGGCGACGCCGGACGAGTAGTGGACGTCGAGGTCGCCGACCGTCGAGGTCCAGCAGTCCGCGGAGTTGCCGTCCTTGGAGGGCTGATCCATGTAACGCAGGGCGGACCGGCCGAAGCCGGACTTCACGATCTTCTCGCCGATCCGCCAGTCCCCGCGATCGGAAGGGTTGTCGGCGTAGAACTCCACCAGTGTGCCGAAGATGTCGGAGGTCGCCTCGTTCAGGCCGCCGGGCTCGCCCGAGTACGTCAGGGCCGCGGTCTTCGACGTCACGCCGTGCGACATCTCGTGGCCGGCCACGTCCAGCGACACCAGCGGGCCGAACGTCGTCCCGTCACCGTCCCCGTACGTCATGCAGAAGCAACTGTCGTCCCAGAAGGCGTTGTTGTAGCCGCTGCCGTAGTGCACGCGGTTGTACGAGCCCTTGCCGTCGCCCGCGATCCCGCTGCGCCCGTGGACGTTCTTGTAGTAGTCCCAGGTGGTGTTGGTGCCGTACTGCGCGTCCACCGCCGCCGAGGCGCGGTCCGAAGTCGCCCCGCTGCCCCAGTGGTTGTCGGCGTCCGTGAGTACGGGCGAGGCGGCCCGCTGGTAGCAGATGATGAGGAGGCAGGAGTCCGTCTTGTTCTGGGTGTCGCCCGTGTACGTGTTTCCCCGTGTGGGGTCGGTCAGTTGGTACCCCGAACCGGATGGCGTCGTCTCCAGCGGGACCGTACCGGCGTAGAGCGACCGGCCGTCGCCGGTCGCCGTCTCGATGCTGTCCCAGGCGTCGATCTGCCTGCCGGTCACGGCGTCGGTGAGGACGACACGGGAGACCGGGTTGCCGAGCGAGTCACGGCCCGCGGCCTCGGTCCGCCAGGCCAGCTTGGGCGCGCCGTGCAGCGCGTCGACGACCAGTTGGGGACTGGCGGTCACCTTGCGCAGCGTCTCGCCGACGTTCGCGAGGCGCAGCGCGGCGGCGGCGAGACCGGCGGCCTTCGGGGCGGCGACGGACGGCTTGACGCTTGAGAGGGAGAGTGGACGCGCCGTGGCCCGGTCCGCGCCGCGGTAGTTACCGGCGGAGGTGAGATGGACGACGAAGTCGCCGCCCAGGACCGGGAGTTGACGGTACGTCCGGTCGTAGCGCACGTGTTGCGTGCCGTCCGCGTCGACGAGTACGTCGCGGGGGCGGGTGCTCTGCGCGGAGGTGAGGCCCAGCGCCGCGGCCCGGTCGGCGACGACCGCTGCCGCGTTGCCGAGGACGGTGTCCCGGCTCGGGGCGTCGGCCGCCCCCGCGCTCGGGGTCAGCGCACCCGCCAGCAGGGTGGTGGCCGCCGCGGATATGCCGACGGTGGCGAGGCGGGAACCTCCGACGTGGCGGGAACCTCGGATGCGGCGGGCACCTCGGATATGCCGTGTCCGACTCATCGAACTCCTCGGGAAGACGCGCGAAACACGCGTGGTGGTGGGGGGAGTGGGGGAGTGGAAGGTGGGGGGCGCGGGGGTGTCCGCACAGTTCTAGGGGGCCAGGTCGTGTCATGTCCATAGCGATCGGCTGGCGGTCGTGTGCGGATGTGTGAGGGGTGAGAATCGTTTCTGCAAAGGCTTGGAGAGAGGCCGGGAAAGGAGACAGATCATGACCGTGGCCGACTGGCTCACCGTCCTGACCACCACCGACGCCGAGGAGAAGGCGGACGCGCTCGCGCGGGGCGCGGTCGAGGCGCGCGTCGCCGCCTGTGCGCAGATCGCCGGGCCGGTCACGTCCGTCTACCGGTGGAAGGGCGAGATCGAGACCGCGCGGGAGTGGCAGGTGCTGTTCAAGACGACGGAGACGCGGTACGCCGAGCTGGAGGTGTACCTGCGCGGGGCGCACGACTACGACACGCCGGAGATCATCGCGACGCCGGTGGTGCGGGGGAGTGCGGAGTACCTGGAGTGGATGGAGCGGGAGACGGCCGGGTGAGTCGTCTGCCCTTCTTCGTGTACGGGACCCTGCGCCCCGGCGAGCACAACCACGACCTCTTCCTGCTCGGCCGCACGGTCTCCGAGGCGCCGGGACTACTCACCGGGGTCGTGCTGTACGAGGGGCCCGGGTACCCGTACGCCGTCGAGGAACCCGGAGGCGTGGTGTGCGGCGAACTCGTCACCGCCGACCCGGACCGGTACGGCCAACTCCTCGGCATCCTGGACCGGTTGGAGGACTACGCGCCGGGCGACCCTGGAAACCTGTACGAACGCGTGGCCAGGGACGTGACGTGCGAGGACGGTACGAGAGTCCGGGCCTGGGTGTACGTGGCCGCGCCGCCCGTCGCGGAGGACCTGCGGACGAGGGGCAAGCTGATCGAGGGGGGCGACTGGCGGGCTCGGCCCCTTAAGGGGCGCGGGGCGTGACATTATGCGGCTCCGCCGCGTGGGCGCGCCCAGCCACGACCGGCCCGCAGCGACTGATCCGTCCTCAGTCCACCCGCTCCACCTGTCCCACCCGCTCCACCCGAACCGCACAAGCCTTGAACTCCGGCATACGCGACGTCGGGTCAAGCGCCGGGTTGGTCAACGTGTTGGCCCGCCCCTCGCCCGGCCAGTGGAACGGCATGAAGACGGTGTCGGGCCGGATGGACGTGGTGATCCGCGCCGGCGCGACCGCGCGCCCGCGCCGGGACACGACGGTCAGCGGCTCTCCTTCGGCGGCGCCGATCCGTTCGGCCAGCCTCGGGTGCAGCTCCACGAAGGGACCGGGCGCGCCCGCGTTCAGCTCGTCGACCCGGCGGGTCTGCGCACCGGACTGGTACTGGGAGACCACCCGGCCGGTGGTCAGCAGCACCGGGTACTCGGCGTCGGGCTCCTCCGCGAGCGGCCGGTGGTTCACGGCGACGAAGCGGGCACGGCCGTCCGGGGTGTGGAAACGGTCGAGGAAGAGGCGCGGCGTACCGGGGTGGACCCCGCCCGGGGCGGGCTGGACCCCGGCGGGCGGTGCGACGACGACGTTGTCTGCCGCCTCGCCCGCCGGGTCGTCAGGAAGGGCGTCGAACGTCGCGTCCTCGCAGTCCTCGGCCCCGCTGCCGCCAGCCGCGCTGCCCAGGGCCTCGTTACCCGGCGTCTCGTTCCCCGTGGTCCCGCTGTCCGTGGTCCCGCTGTCCGTGGTCCCGCTGTCCGTGGTCCCACTGTCCGTGGTCTCGTTGCCCGGCGTCCCGTTGCCCGTGGCTCCGTTGCCCGTGGTCCCGCTGTCCGTGGTTCCGCTGTTCGCGACCGCGCTGCCCACGGCGCCGGAAGCCTCCGCCGGAGCCGCCGGAGCCGCCGGAGCCGCCGGAGCCGCCGGAGCCGCCGGAGCCGCCGGAGCCGCCGAGGCTGCCGGGGTCGCCGCAGCCGCCAAGTTCCGCGGCTGCTCCGGGCTCTCCGAGCCTTCCGGCACCTCCGCCGGGCACGGCCAGAACACCCCGTTCTCCTCCGCGAGGCGGCGGTATGTGATGCCCGAGTAGTCGGCGGGGCCGCCCGCGCTCGCCCGGCGGAGCTCCTCGAAGACCTCCTCCGGGTCCGTCGGGAAGCCCTTCTCCACGCCCAGTCGGTCGGCCAGTTCATGCATCACGTACAGGTCACTGCGTATGCCGTCAGGAGGCGTGATCGCCTGCCTGCGCAGCAGCACGCGGCCCTCCAGGTTGGTCATCGTGCCCGTCTCCTCGGCCCACTGGGTGACCGGCAGGACGACATCCGCGAGCTCCGCCGTCTCGGAGAGCACCACGTCCGCGACGGCGAGGAAGTCGAGGGAGCGCAGGCGTTCCTCGATGTGGGCGGCCCGGGGCGCGGACACCACCGGGTTCGAGGCCATCAGCAGGAGCGCCCGGATGTCCGTACCCATGGCGTCCAGCAGCTCGTACGCGCTGCGCCCCGGACCCGGCAGCGAGTCCGGGTCGACACCCCAGACCTCGGCCACATGGCGACGGGCCGCCGGGTCGTCGAGCTTGCGGTAACCGGGCAACTGGTCGGCCTTCTGGCCGTGTTCACGCCCGCCCTGCCCGTTCCCCTGCCCGGTGAGACAGCCGTACCCGGAGTTGGGCCGCCCCGGACGCCCGGTCGCCAGACAGAGGTTGATCCACGCCCCGACCGTGTCCGTGCCCTTGGACTGCTGCTCGGGCCCGCGCGCGGTGAGCACCATCGCGGACTCCGGCTCGCAGAACAGCCGTACGGTCTCCCGGAGTTGGGGAACGGACACCCCCGTGATCCGCTCCACGTACTCCGGCCAGTGCGCCATCGCCGCGGCCCGCGCTTCCGCCCAGCCGCTCGTACGCTCCTGGATGTACGCCTCGTCCGTACGCCCCTCCGCGACCACCAGGTGCAACAGCCCGAGGGCCAGGGCGAGATCGGTGCCCGGCCGGGGTGCCAGATGCAGGTCCGCCTGTTCGGCGGTCCGGGTCCGGCGCGGGTCGATGACGATCAACTTCCCGCCATTCTCCTTCAGTTCGGTGAAGTAGCGGAGTGCGGGCGGCATGGTCTCGGCGAGGTTCGAGCCGACCAGGATCACACAGCCGGTCTTCGGGATGTCCTCCAGCGGGAAGGGCAGCCCCCGGTCCAGGCCGAAGGCCTTGATTCCGCCGGCCGCCGCGGAGGACATGCAGAAGCGGCCGTTGTAGTCGATCTGTGAGGTGCCGAGCACGACCCGGGCGAACTTCCCCAGCGTGTACGCCTTCTCGTTGGTCAGCCCGCCCCCGCCGAAGACCCCGCACGCGTCCGGGCCATGCTCCGTACGCGTGCGGGACAGCCCCTCGGCGATCCGGTCCAGCGCCTCGTCCCAGCCGGCCGGCTCCAGTACACCCGCCCTGCGGATCAACGGCGAGGTCAGCCGCACGGCGGACGAGAGCAGCGCCGGCGCCGTACGGCCCTTGCCGCACAGCGCGCCCCGGTTCACCGGGAAATCCACGCGCTCCGTCACCTCGACCACGCTGCCGCCACCGTCCGGCGTGGGCGTCAGGTTCATGCCGCACTGCAGTGCGCAGTACGGGCAGTGGGTGGGCGTAACGGAGGTCTGCATACCCCTCAGCGTGCGTCGGGCGTGTTACGCGGCGGAACGCTCCCCGTTACGCCGCAGGCACGGGGACCTCCCCGCGGGGACCGGCCGGACGTGAGGACGCCCGGCGACACGCGGCGAGACGCGGCGGCACACGGTGACGCCCGGCAGCATCCCGACGTCGGGAGCCCTGGTGGCAGGCACACCCCTGCTCACCTGAGGGTTGCCGCAGCCTGTGGCAGAAGTTGCCATCGGTGACAAAGGCGCCACATGTGGCTCATTCAATACCGGACATTGGCCGAAGTGGCCTAGTTGAGAGTTGAAAAAACGGGACTACAGTCGGGCCGCGAAAGACCCTGAAAGACCCCGCGCGGCGTTCGAAACACCGGGCATGCCCGCCTCCGGTCGGCCATGCCACCTGTCTCTCGAAACAGCCAGGAGGTCTCCAGAACCATGCCTCTGCGCCATCTCACCCCCCATGACAGAGCCCTGTTCCGGAAATTCGGCCAGGGTCCCGCCATCCCTCTCCCCGACCCGCTGATCCACCACGCCGTCGAACGGCGGGCCGCCGGCACACCCCACGCCGTGGCCGCCGAACACGAGGGCACGACCATCACGTACGCCGAGCTGAACCGCCGCGCCGAGCGGCTGGCGGCCCGGCTCCTACGGGAGGGCGTACGGCCGGGCGACCACGTCGGCCTCTTCGTACGCCGCTCGATCCCGATGCTCGTCGGACTGCTCGGCACGCTGAAGGCGGGCGCGGCGTACGTGCCCCAGGACATCGGACTCACCCCCGCCGCCCAGTTGCGGCACGTCATCCGCACCGCCGGGATACGGACGGTCCTCACTCAGACGGAGCACACGCTGCGGGTGCCTTCGCCTGAGGGGCCGGACGGACACCGCCTGATCACGCTGGAGGACTACTCGTACGGTGACTCCCGCATGGACCCGTACGGAGACTCGTACGGGGATTCGTACGGGGACTCGTACGGCGATGTGGGGACGGCGGCGCGCCTCGCCCGTCCCGTCCGCCCCGACGACGGCTGCTACGTCCTCTTCACCTCGGGCACGACCGGCAAGCCCAACGGTGTGAAGGTCACCCACCGCAACGTGGCGAACATCCTCCTCACCGAACCGGGCGGCCTCGGTATCCGCCCCGGCGACCGGGTGGCCCAACTCCTCAACATCGCCTTCGACATGGCGGCCTGGGAGATCCTCGGCTGCCTCACCCACGGCGGCACGCTCGTCGTGCGCGGCAAGGACATCGCCCGGACGGCCGCCACGGCGGACGTCCTGATCGCGACGCCGACGGTGCTGTCCGGGATCGACCCCGCGGGCTGCCCCCGCGTCCGGACGGTGGCCGTCGCGGGGGAGCCGTGCCCGCGGCCGCTCGCGGACGCGTGGGCCCGGCGGTGCGCGTTCCACAACTCGTGCGGCCCGACGGAGACGACGATCGTGAACACGGTCCGCCGCCACCGCCCCGACGATCCGCTCCTCACGATCGGCCGGCCCACCCCCAACAACACCGTGTACGTCCTCGACGCGGAGCGCCGCCCGGTCCCCATCGGCGCGGTGGGCGAGATGTGGGCGGGCGGCGACTGCGTGTCCGCCGGTTACCTCGGCAACCCGGAACTCACCGCCGAGCGGTACGCCCCCGACCCCTTCCTCGGCGGCGACCACCGTATGTTCCGCACGCGGGACCTGGGACGGTGGACCGCGGACGGCGAACTCGAACACCTCGGCCGCACCGACGACCAGGTCAAGGTCCGCGGCTTCCGCGTCGAACTCGACGCCGTCTCCTCGGTGTTGGAGTCCCTCCCGGGCTGCGCCCGTGCCGTCACCCTGAAGCGCGACGCCCGAAACCTGGTGTCGTTCGTCTGCCCGGCCGACATCGACCCCGACGCGGCCCGGAGCGCGGTGGCGGAGGCGCTGCCGTACTACTGCGTCCCGTCGGCGGTGCTGCCCCTGCCCACCCTCCCCGAGACGGACCGGGGAAAGGTCGACAAGGGGGTGCTACTCCGGCTCGCGATGGAGCGGGAACGGGAGAGGCCATGGCGCCCGGAGACACCATTCGTGCCGACGCTACGGGAAGGGGCAACACGATGACCTCTTCCATAGAAAGGACCCGCCAGGAGAGCCCCGCAAGGGGCGCGGGGAACTGCGCGACCAGCCACACACAACCCGCACCCGCACATCCAGCACCCCCGGCACCCCCAGAGGCGACCCCCGCCCAACTCCCCCCACTCATCTCCACCCCCCGCCGCCTCCTCAAACACCCCCGCCTGATGCACCACAACCGCCTCGCAGCCCTGGTAATCCTCGCCAACCTCACCTACCTCGCGATGAGTTGGCCCGTGCACAACGACCCCCGCACGATCGGCCACGCCACCCTCGCCAACCTCACCCTCGCCGTGGTCATACGCCAGCAGTACGTCATCAACGCCCTCTTCCGGCTGGCCACTTGGGCCCCGCCCACCTGGCCGATCAAGGTCCGCTGGACGCTCGGGAAGGTGTACCACTTCGGCGGGCTCCACGTGGGCGGAGCACTGGCGGGCTCACTGTGGTTCCTGGCGGGCGCGGTCGCACTGACGGTGAACGGCGGCAACACCGCACTCATCACCGTTAGTTGGACCCTGATCGCCCTCCTCGCCGGGATCATCGCAACAGCCCTGCCCCCCTTCCGGTCCCGCCACCACGACCACTTCGAGAAGATCCACCGCTTCGGCGGCTGGACGGCACTGGCCCTGTTCTGGACGCACACCCTGCTCTCCCCGAAGGATCCGCTCGCCCTCGTCGCCCTGGCCGTCGTCACGTTCAGCGTCGCGCTGCCCTGGCTGAGGCTGCGCAAGGTCGACGTACGCGTCGAACGCCCCTCCACGCACGTCGCGTTGGCCCGCTTCGACCACGGAGTGACCCCCTTCGCGGGTTCCTCCACAGCCATCAGCCGCAGCCCGCTCAAGGAGTGGCACTCCTTCGCCAACGTGCCCGCCCCGGGCGAGCCGGGCTTCCGGCTGACCATCTCCCGCGCGGGCGACTGGACGGGCTCCTTCATCGACGACGCCCCCGAACGCGTCTGGGTCAAGGGCATCACCACGGCAGGCGTCGCCAACATCGAGACCCTGTTCAGCAAGGTCGTCTACGTCGCCACCGGCAGCGGCATCGGCCCCTGTCTGCCCCACCTGCTGGCCGCCGAGGTGCCCTCACGCCTCGTCTGGGCGACCCGCGACCCCCGTACGACCTACGGCGACGACCTCGTCGACGAGATCCTCGCCGTCCAGCCGCACGCCCTCGTCTGGGACACCTCCCGGCACGGCAAACCCGACATGGTCCGCCTCGCGTACGACGCGTACCGCGACTTCGGCGCCGAGGCGGTCATCTGCATCTCCAACAAGAAGCTGACCTGGCAGGTGGTCCACGGCCTCGAACGGCGTGGCATTCCGGCCTACGGCGCGATCTGGGACTCGTAACTCTCCGGACTCTCCGGTGTGGAAGGGAAGTCGATGAACAACCTCAAGACCGAACGCCACGGCCGGGTGGTGACCGTACGCCTCCACCGCCCCCACGTCCTCAACGCGCTGAGCACCGAACTGCTGACCGAACTCCTCGACGTACTGCGCCCGTTGGACGCGGACCCCGAAGTCGGCTGCTTCGTCGTCACCGGCTCGGAGAGGGTCTTCGCGGCGGGCGCCGACATCAAGGAGATGGCGGGGAGAACAGCCGTCGAGATGGCCGCCGAGGACTACTTCTCCGCCTGGGAGGAGTTCGCCGGCTTCGGCACCCCGAAGGTCGCCGCCGTCAACGGCCATGCGCTGGGCGGCGGTTGCGAACTGGCGATGATGTGCGACGTCATCATCGCGGGCGAGTCCGCGACCTTCGGCCAACCGGAGATCAAGCTCGGCGTGATCCCGGGCATCGGCGGCACCCAGCGGCTGACCCGACTGGTGGGCAGGGCCAAGGCCATGGACCTGATCCTCACCGGCCGCACGATGGACGCCCACGAGGCCGAACGCTCGGGCCTCGTCTCCCGGGTGGTCCCCGACGACCAGGTCCTCCCGACGGCCACGGAGGCGGCCGCCACCATCGCCTCGTACGGCCGGCCGGCGCTCACCGCGGCTCGCGAGTGCGTGGACCGCGCCCTGGAGACGGGCCTGCGGGACGGCACGCTCTTCGAACGCCGGGTGTTCCACGCGCTGTTCGCCACGGAGGACCAGACGGAGGGCATGAACGCCTTCCTGGAGAAACGCCCGGCGTCGTTCAAGGGCCGCTGACGCAAGGGGCGTTGACGCTAGGGCCGTCGACGGCAAAGACCGTTGACGACAAGAGGCGCTGAAGGCAAGAGGCGCTGACGACGAGAGGCAGGGGCCCCTTCGCCCCTGCCTCTCCGCAGCAGCGGCGCTCTATCTCGCCGCGGCCAACGCCTCCCGCACCCCCGGCTCCTTCGGCCCCAGGAACCGCGGATCAGGCTCGAACAGGGCGTCCAGCGCCGCCTTCCCCGCCGCGACGACCTCCCGCGCACCCCCGTAGTACCAGGTCGCGTCATGCCGGTCGGCCACCCCGACCCCGTACGACTCGACCCCCGCCTCCTCGCACAACGCGACCGCCCGCCGGATGTGGAACCCCTGGCTGATCAGCACGGCCTCGCCCACCCCGAAGATCTTCTTGGCCCGCACGCAGGAGTCCCAGGTGTCGAAGCCCGCGTAGTCGCTGACGATCCGCCGGTCGGGGACGCCGCGCTCCGTCAGGTACGTACGCATGGCGTCCGGTTCGTCGTAGTCCTCGCGGCTGTTGTCGCCGGTGACGAGGACCACCTCGACACGACCGGCCCGGTAGAGCTTCGCCGCCGCGTCGAGCCGGTGGGCGAGATAGGGCGACGGCTCGCCGTCCCACAGCCCGGCACCGAACACCACCGCGACCTCGGTGCGCGGCGCGTCCGCCGTCGTCCGCAGCCGGTCGCCCGTCGTCACGTACATCCACGTCGCCGGCAGCAGCGCGAGCACGCACGCGGCCATCACGGCCTGCACGGCCCGCCGCTGCCCGGTACGGGTGCGTGGCAGGCTCGGCAGACGTGGCAGGCGCGGTCTGCGCAGCTTCGGACGACGCATCGGAGGGTTCCTTCCCGGGCGGTCTTGACAGACGCCTTCGATCATGAGGGACGCGGCATACGGTGATCCGGTTCGCCCGGCGGACCGTGACCAGGTTCACTCGGGGCGGCGTAACCGCAGGTCACGGCACCTCACAGGCCCCATGCACCACACCGTGAACCGCCGGAAAACACCCGTCATTCCCGCGCAACGGGACGGCAACCTCGTACCCCGACCATTGGTGCATGACGGCGTCGAATCCTCCTCGCGAGGAGTCCAAGCCCCGCCCCGGCAGCCGGCCGCTCCGTGGCGCTCACCTCGACAGTACGGCGCAACTCATGAACCGGATCACCAGCCAGCTCGGCAGCCAGCTCAGCCTCGTGTCCCTCGACGGCACCCGGCGTTCCGCCCCGCCCGCACTCGTCCTGGTGGGGCACGGCAGCCGCGACCCGCGCGCCCTGAGCACCATCCGGACCCTCATGGCCCGGATCCGCGACCTGCGCCCCGGCCTGCCCGTGCACCTCGGCCACATCGAGCTGAACGAGCCCCTGCTGCCCGACACGCTCGCCGCCCTCGGCACCGGCGACGCGGTCCTCGTACCGCTGCTGCTCAGCCGCGGCTACCACGTCAAGCAGGACATCCCGGAGGCCGCGGCCGCCTCGTCGGCGCACACCCGGATCGCCGGGCCGCTGGGCCCGCACCCGCTGCTCGTGGAGACGCTGTACGCCCGGCTCGTCGAGGCCGGCTGGCGTACGCGCATGGGTGACGCGGACCGCCGGGTGAGCGGTGTCGTGCTCGCCGCCGCCGGATCCCGTGATCCCGAGGCGGCCGTCGACACCGGGCGCACCGCCCGGCTGCTGGCCGAACGCCTCGGCGTGCCCGTCGTCCCCGCGTACGCGTCCGCCGCCGCGCCCACCGTCCCGGACGCCCTGCGCGCCCTCGCCGCCCGCGGCCGCCACCGGGTCGCCGTCGCCTCCTACTTCACCGCCCCCGGCCGCTTCTCGACCGAGTGCGCGGCGGCCGCCCCCTGGATCGCCGCGGCCCCGCTCGGCGCGCACCCGGGAATGGCCCGCCTCGTCCTGCACCGCTACGACCAGGCCGTCGCCGCCCCCGAGCCCGCCTGGGAGCGCCAACTCACCTCGGCCTGAAGCATGCGTACGCGATAGCCTTCCATGCCCCGTTTGTCAGTGCCTGCGTCTACTGTCGGGGCATGGAAGGCATTGCACGAAAGGCATCACAGCCATCGTCGTACGAGGACCCGGCCCAGCACGCCCACAACGACGCTGACGACACCTATGACGACGCGGCCGTCGAGCGCTGGGCCGTCGAGCCGGACAAGCGGCCCGGCCGCACCGCCTTCCAGCGCGACCGCGCGCGTGTGCTCCACTCCTCCGCCCTGCGCCGCCTCGCCGGCAAGACCCAGGTCGTCACTCCGGGCACCCGAAGCCAGGTCTGGGACTCCAGCCCCCGCACCCGGCTGACCCACTCCCTGGAGTGCGCCCAGGTCGGCCGCGAGCTGGGCGCCGCCCTCGGCTGCGATCCCGACCTCGTCGAGGCGGCCTGTCTCTCCCACGACCTGGGCCACCCGCCCTTCGGGCACAACGGCGAGCAGGCGCTGAACGAGTTCGCGGAGGACTGCGGCGGCTTCGAGGGCAACGCGCAGTCGCTGAGGCTCCTCACCCGGATCGAGCCGAAGCGCTTCGTGCGAAGTGAAGAGAGTGGCGACCTGGTCAGTGTCGGCCTCAACCTCACCCGCGCCGCCCTCGACGCCGCCACCAAGTACCCCTGGCCGCGCGGCGCCCACCCCACCGACCCCGGGTCCCCGAAATTCGGGGTCTACGAAGACGACCGCCCCGTCTTCGACTGGGTCCGCAAGGGCGCCCCCGGTAGCCGCACCACCTTCGAGGCCCAGGTCATGGACTGGTCGGACGACGTGGCGTACTCGGTGCACGACGTCGAGGACGGTCTGCACGCGGGCCACATCGACCCCAACTGCCTGCACGCGGAGCCCGAGCGGCGGGAGATCTTCGAGGTCGCGATCGGCCGGTACGTCCCGGCGGACACCGACCCCGCCGAGCTCGCCGAAGCCCTCGACCGCCTCCTGGACCAGGCCTGGTGGCCGCACGGCTACGACGGCTCGGCGGTCGCTCAGGCCCGCCTGAAGGACGCCACCAGCCAGCTCATCGGCCGCTTCTGCCTGGCCGCGGAGGGCGCCACGCGCGCGGCGTACGGCACAGGACGGCTCACGCGGTACGCCGCCGAACTGGTCGTGCCCCGTACGGCCCGGCTGGAGTGCGCGGTGCTCAAGGCCGTCGCCGACCGGTACGTCATGCAGCGCGCCGAGCAGGAGCGGCTCCGCGCCGACCAGCGGATCGTCGTCGCGGAGCTGGCCGAGGCGCTCACCACCCGCGCGCCGGACGGCCTCGACCCGCAGTTTCGCGCCTTGTTCGACCGGGCGGACGACGACCGCGCACGCAAGCGTGTGATCGTCGACCAGATCTCCTCGCTGACGGACGCCTCGGCGCGCTCACTGCACGCGAGGCTCAGGGGGCAGGTGTGAAGTCCAAACGGTGAAAGCGTGACACTCCGTGGCCTGATCGGGTCACTCCCTCTTCCCGCATCACGCTCTGTGCGGGACGCTCGCATGTGACGCTCGCATGTGGCGACACCCGCAGTGTTTTCCCGGGAGACACTTCCCGGACCCCCTGGCAGGAGGCATCAAGTGGTCGACGCGGATCAGACATTCGTCATCGTCGGAGGAGGGCTGGCCGGCGCGAAGGCGGCCGAGACGCTCCGGGCGGAGGGATTCACCGGGCGCGTGATACTGATCTGCGACGAGCGCGACCACCCGTACGAGCGTCCGCCGCTGTCCAAGGGCTACCTGCTCGGCAAGGAGGAGCGCGACAGCGTCTTCGTGCACGAGCCGGCCTGGTACGCGCACAACGACGTCGAGCTGCATCTCGGCCAGACCGTCGACGCCATCGATCCGGCGGCGAAGACCGTCCGCTTCGGTGACGACGGCACGCTCGTCCACTACGACAAGCTGCTGATCGCGACCGGCGCCGAACCACGGCGACTGGAGATTCCGGGCACGGATCTGGTGGGAGTCCACCACCTGCGCCGCCTCGCCCACGCGGAACGCCTCAAGCACGTACTGGCCGCCCTCGGCCGCGACAACGGCCACCTCGTGATCGCGGGCGCCGGCTGGATCGGCCTGGAAGTCGCCGCGGCCGCCCGGGAGTACGGCGCCGAGGTCACCGTCGTCGAGCCCGAGCCGACCCCGCTGCACGCGGTCCTCGGCCCCGAGCTGGGCCAGCTCTTCGCCGACCTGCACCGCGAGCACGGCGTCCGTTTCCACTTCGGCGCCAGGCTCACCGAGATCGCAGGGCAGGACGGCATGGTCCTCGCGGCCCGCACTGACGACGGCGAGGAACACCCCGCGCACGACGTCCTGGCCGCCATCGGCGCCGCCCCGCGCACCGCCCTCGCCGAGGCCGCGGGCCTCACCCTGGCCGACCGCGCCCACGGCGGCGGCATCTCGGTCGACGAGCGGCTGCGCACCTCCGACCCCGACATCTACGCGGCCGGTGACGTGGCGTCCTTCCACCACACGCTCTTCGACACCCGGCTGCGCGTCGAGCACTGGGCGAACGCCCTGAACGGCGGCCCGGCGGCGGCCCGGTCGATGCTGGGCCGCGAGCTGACGTACGACAGGGTGCCCTATTTCTTCTCCGACCAGTACGACGTCGGGCTCGAGTACTCGGGCTGGGCGCCCCCGGGGACGTACGACCAAGTGGTGATCCGCGGAGACGCGGGCAAGCGGGAGTTCATCGCCTTCTGGATGTCTCAGGGACGCGTGCTGGCCGGGATGAACGTGAATGTGTGGGACGTCACAGAGCCCATCCAACAGCTGATTCGTTCGAAGGCTCAGGTGGACAGCGAGGCGCTCGCGGACCCGCACGTTCCGCTGGACAGTCTGGGCAACCCGGCCTCGTGACCGACGACGGCACTCGACTGTCACACCCTCCCCGTAGAATCCATGCGTGGCTGGAAGGATCAACGACGAGGACGTGAAGGCTGTTCGGGACGCGGTCCCGATCGACGCCGTGGTCTCCGAGTACCTCCAGCTGCGCAACGCGGGCGGTGGCAACCTCAAGGGGCTGTGCCCGTTCCACGACGAGAAGTCGCCCTCCTTCCAGGTCAGCCCCAGCAAGGGGTTCTTCCACTGCTTCGGCTGCCAGGAGGGCGGCGACACCATCACGTTCGTGATGAAGATCGACCACCTCACCTTCTCGGAGGCGGTCGAGCGCCTCGCGGGCCAGGCGGGCATCACGCTGCGCTACGAGGAGGGCGGGTACAACCCCTCCCACCAGCGCGGCGAGCGCATCCGCCTGGTCGAGGCCCACAAGATCGCCGCCCAGTTCTACATCGAGCAGCTCGACACCGGTTCCGAGGCCGACACCGGCCGCAAGTTCCTCGCCGAGCGCGGCTTCGACCAGGCGGCCGCCACCCACTTCGGCGTCGGCTACAGCCCCCAGGGCTGGGACCACCTCACCCGCTACCTCCGCGGCAAGGGCTTCACCGACAAGGAGCTGCTCCTCTCCGGCCTCTCCCAGGAGGGCCGCCGCGGCCCCATCGACCGCTTCCGCGGCCGCCTCATGTGGCCCATCCGCGACATCGGCGGCGAGGTCGTCGGCTTCGGCGCGAGGAAGCTGTACGAGTCGGACAACGGCCCCAAGTACCTCAACACCCCCGACACGCCGATCTACCACAAGTCCCAGGTCCTGTACGGCATCGACCTCGCCAAGAAGGACATCGCCAAGA
Organism: Streptomyces sp. NPDC050704; assembly: GCF_040654355.1. Lineage (NCBI taxonomy): Bacteria > Bacillati > Actinomycetota > Actinomycetes > Kitasatosporales > Streptomycetaceae > Streptomyces > Streptomyces sp. NPDC050704. The sequence goes on from NZ_JBFAHW010000125.1 coordinate 27,362, forward strand.
GCAGCCGCGCGGTGGTGGTCGAGGGCTACACGGACGTGATGGCCTGCCACCTCGCCGGCATCACGACCGCCATCGCGACCTGCGGCACGGCCTTCGGCACCGACCACATCAAGATCCTCCGGCGCCTGCTGATGGACAACGGCTCGGCACGCGTGATCTTCACCTTCGACGGCGACTCGGCCGGTCAGAAGGCCGCCCTGCGCGCCTTCGAGGACGATCAGAAGTTCGCCGCCGAGACGTACATCGCGATCGCCCCCGACGGCATGGACCCCTGCGACCTGCGCCTCGCCAAGGGTGACGAGGCGGTCGCCGACCTGGTCGAACCGCGCACCCCGCTCTTCGAGTTCGCGCTCCGCCAGATCCTCACCCGCTACGACCTGGAGACCCCCGGGGGCCGCGCCGCTGCCCTCGACGAGGCCGCGCCCATCGTGGCCCGCATCAAGAACAGCGGCGCCCAGCACGAGGTCGCCGTGCAGCTCGCGGGCATGCTCGGCATCCTCGACACGCAGTTCGTCGTCAAGCGGGTCGCCCAGCTGGCCCGCTGGGCCCGTGACCGCGGCGGCAAGGGCCCGGCCCCGGCAGGACCCGGCCGCCCCCCGCAGCAGTACGACAACGGCGGCGGCCCCCGCCCGCCCTCGGGTCCGGCCCTGACCCTGCGCAACCCGGTGTACGCCACCGAGCGCGAGCTCCTCAAGCTCGCCCTCCAGCGCCCGGAACTGGTCTCCCCGGCCTTCGACGCGTACGGCCTCGACGAGTTCACCGCCGCTCCGTACGCGGCCGTGCGCCAGGCGATCATGGACGCGGGCGGCGCGGAGTACGGCGTCCAGGACTCGCAGGAGTACCTGGTCCGGGTCCGCGAGGCGGCCCCCGACAACACGGTCCGTTCCATGGTCACGGAGCTGACCGTCGAGGCCATCATGCGCCGCACGGTCGACGAGCTGTACGCGGGCGAACAGCTGGTGACCGTCCGCCGCCGCGCCGTCGAGCGCCGGGTACGCGAGGTCCAGGGCACCCTCGCCCGCGCCAGCGCCCAGGGCGACCCGGCCCAGCTGGCCGCCGTGCAGAACGAGTTGTGGGTGCTCCAGCAGTACGACCAGGCTCTGCGCGAACAGGGCGCCGCCGCGCTCTGACGGGGACGCCGGGGACTACCGACGGGGACGACCGACGGGGACGGAAACGAGCAGCTGCTTTCCATGCCCTGGCCGGTTCGGCGGCGGACGACGGGGAACCCGTCCACCTGACCATCGGCTGCGACGGCATCCGGCGCGGGCCGACACGACACACGCTCTTCGGGACCGACCCCGATCGGTTCGGCGGCGTACCCGTGAACGTGCCAGATCAGGGCGCGAACGGGCACCGGAGTTTTCCACGAGGGTAACCACGTGGTCACGGACCGGACTCAAAAAGTCACCGCACGCCCCTCGTGGCGACGATGTGTCGTACTCCACACTGGGTTCCGGTGCCTGAGTCCTCGGAGCGCGGCCGACCCGAACGCGACGGGTCCATTGTCCCCGCGGTTCCGCTCAACGTGTTCGGGACGGACAGCGGCGAGGCCGTCGTCCCCGTCCCGCTGCCGCACGCCTCAGCAGCGACATTCCTGGAGGTCGCCCCCGTGCAGACCCAGACCCTCACCCAGACCGACAACACCACGGACACGGACGCGGACAGCGACGTCATCGCGGTCGTACCGCCGCAGAGCCGTGCCGCGCACCACCCCGAGACGGAGGAAGCGGAGGGCTCGTCCGAGCCCGACGAGCCGACCGTCACCCTCGTGGAGACCGAGGCGCCGGAACCCGTGGCGCCGCCCCGCGGACGTGCGGACACCGGTGGCCCCTCCTCCGACCTGTTCCGCCAGTACCTGCGCGAGATCGGCCGTATCCCCCTGCTCACCGCGGCGGAGGAGGTCGAGCTCGCACGCCGTGTCGAGGCCGGCCTCTTCGCCGAGGAGAAGCTGCGGCTCGCCTCCGACCTGGACAGCCAACTCGCCCTGGACCTGGACAAGTTGGTGGTCATGGGGCGGATGGCCAAGCGCCGCCTGATCGAGGCCAACCTGCGGCTCGTCGTCTCCGTCGCCAAGCGGTACGTGGGCCGCGGCCTGACCATGCTCGACCTCGTCCAGGAGGGAAACCTGGGCCTGATCAGGGCGGTCGAGAAGTTCGACTACGCCCGCGGCTACAAGTTCTCGACGTACGCCACGTGGTGGATCCGCCAGGCCATGTCCCGGGCCCTCGCCGACCAGGCCCGGACCATCCGAGTGCCGGTCCACGTCGTGGAGTTGATCAACCGGGTCGTCCGTGTCCAGCGGCGCATGCTGCAGGAGCGGGGTTATGAGCCGACGCCGGAGGAGGTCGCCGAACATCTCGACCTGCCCAGCGAGCGGGTCAGCGAAGTGCTGCGGCTCGCCCAGGAACCGGTCTCCCTCCACGCGCCCGTGGGCGAGGAGGACGACGTGGCCCTCGGCGATCTGATCGAGGACGGCGACGCGACGAGTCCTGTCGAGTCGGCGGCGTTCCTGCTGCTCAGGGAGCACCTGGAGGCGGTCCTCTCCACGCTCGGCGAGCGTGAACGCAAGGTCGTTCAGCTGCGCTACGGGCTGGCCGACGGCCGTCCGCGCACTCTCGAAGAGATAGGCCGCATCTTCGGCGTCACCCGTGAACGCATCCGCCAGATCGAATCCAAAACCCTCAACAAACTCCGCGACCACGCCTTCGCAGACCAACTGAGGGGCTACCTGGACTGAGACGGCCCTTCCCTCGCCCCCGCCGCCCCTACCCGACCCATCCCCTGGGGGCTCCGCCCCCAGACCCCCTTTCGGCCTGAACGGCCTCGTCCTCAAACGCCGGACGGGCTGGATGGTGCGCGGGCGGGC
>NZ_JBFAHW010000126.1:0-30001 GCF_040654355.1 Streptomyces sp. NPDC050704
GGCCGATAGGGGGTCTGGGGGCGGAGCCCCCAGGGATGGGACGGGTAGGGGCGGCGGGGGCGAAAACCCCGTCGAGCGGTCCGGGGGTTCGTTGTACGGTTCTGGTGTCGCCGCCAAGAGTTTGGCGGGGCCATCTATCCCGTACCGGCGGGACATCCGGATACACACATGTATGTGGGGACTCTGTCCTTCGATCTCCTCCTCGGCGACGTACGGTCGCTCAAGGAGAAACGCTCCGTCGTCCGCCCGATCGTGGCCGAGCTCCAGCGCAAGTACGCGGTGAGCGCGGCGGAGGTCGACCACCTGGACCTCCACCGCAGGGCCGTCATCGGCCTGGCGGTCGTCTCCGGCGAGACGGGGCACCTGACCGACGTACTGGACCGGTGCGAGCGGTTGGTCGCCGGGCGCCCGGAGGTGGAGCTGCTGTCGGTGAGACGGCGGCTGCACGGCGAAGACGACGAATGAGCGTGTGAGCGTACGGCGACGACAACAGGCCGTACAACAGAACAGTAAGAAAGAAGGAGACGGACCAGTGGCCGACAACGCGCGGGCGAAAAAGCTGGCGGACCTCATCCGAGAGGTGGTGGCCCAGAAGCTGCAGCGCGGGATCAAGGACCCGCGGCTCGGTTCGCATGTGACCATCACGGACACCCGGGTCACCGGGGACCTCCGGGAGGCGACCGTCTTCTACACGGTGTACGGGGACGACGAGGAGCGCGCGGCAGCGGCCGCGGGCCTGGAGAGCGCCAAGGGCGTGCTCCGCTCGGCGGTCGGCGCGGCGGCGGGCGTGAAGTTCACGCCCACCCTGGCCTTCGTCGCGGACGCCCTGCCGGACACCGCCAAGACCATCGAGGACCTGCTCGACAAGGCACGGGCCAAGGACGCGGAGGTACGCGAGGTCTCGGCCGGTGCCGCCTTCGCGGGTGACGCGGACCCCTACAAGAAGCCGGGCTCCGACGACGAGTCGGACGAGCCCGCCGACCTCGCCGACGCCGCTGAGACGGGCGACGCCACCGAATGACTCAGAAGCACCCCACGCCCGACGGCCTTGTCATCGTGGACAAGCCGTCGGGCTTCACTTCGCACGACGTGGTCGCCAAGATGCGCGGGATCGCCAAGACCCGCCGTGTCGGACACGCGGGCACGCTCGACCCCATGGCGACGGGCGTGCTCGTCCTCGGCGTCGAGAAGGCGACCAAACTGCTCGGGCACCTCGCGCTGACCGAGAAGGAGTACCTGGGAACGATCCGGTTGGGGCAGAACACCCTGACGGACGACGCCGAAGGTGACATCACCTCGTCGACCGACGCCTCCGAGGTGACCCGGGACGGCATCGACGCCGGCATCGCCAAGCTCAGCGGCGACATCATGCAGGTGCCGTCCAAGGTCAGCGCCATCAAGATCAACGGCGTGCGCTCGTACAAGCGGGCGCGCGACGGCGAGGAGTTCGAGATCCCGGCCCGCCCGGTGCGGATCTCCTCCTTCGCGGTGTACGACGTCCGGGACGCGGTCGCCGAGGACGGCACGCCAGTCACGGACCTGGTCGTCTCCGTGGTCTGCTCGTCCGGTACGTACATCCGGGCGCTCGCCCGTGACCTGGGCGCGGACCTGGGCGTCGGCGGCCATCTGACGGCGCTGCGGCGCACCCGCGTCGGCCCGTACAAGCTCGACACCGCCCGCACCCTCGACCAGCTCCAGGAGGAGCTGACCGTGATGCCGCTCGCGGAGGCCGCCGCCGCGGCGTTCCCGCGCTGGGACGTGGACGAGAAGCGGGGGCGGCTGCTGTTGAACGGCGTCCGCCTGGAGATGCCCGAGGAGTACGCCGGGCTCGGAGCCGTCGGGGTGTTCGATCCCGAGGGGCGGTTCCTGGCGCTGGTGGAGGAGCAGAAGGGCAAGGCGAAGAGCCTGGCCGTGTTCGGCTGAGCCTTTGGGCCTTGTGGCCGGTCGGCCAGTCGGGGACCTGCCCGTCAGTCGGCTCGGCTGCCGTCGGCTCGGCCCCTCGGACTCGGCGTGGAGCGGCGTCCACGGGGACACCTGTGTGCGCCGCTCCACTGTCCCCCTCGGTTCCCCCAACCAAGGGTCTATCCATCCGGCCCCCTCTATTCACCCGTCCGGGCAGGCGCTCGGAGTGAACCGGGGGAGCGGAAGGGGGCTTGTTCGGCTCGCGATCTGTCGCGCCCGATCACTTCGCGCCTACGGTCGGGAGTGAGGCGTCGGTGGCACGGTGCCCGTGCGCGCGGCGGGGAGGTTCGAGCATGGCGGGACGGGGCCCGCGGGCCGGGGGCCGTCATCAGACGCCGGAGGCCGTCCAGGAAGCTCTGGAAGGCGTCCAGGAGCCTCGGGACGCGGTCCGGAAGACCGGGGGCGTCGCCCGGGAGGCCGGGGACGTTGTCGGGGCGACCGGAAATGACGGCGGGGACGCCGGAAAAGTTGTCCGGGAAGTGCCGGGCCGGGCCCAGCGGGCTTCGGACGGGGCCCTGGTACGGATCCGCGATCTGGCCGGACGGACGCGTGGGGCGGGGTTCGTCGCCGACCACCTCGGCACGGTGGTCACCAGCCATGAGGCGGTCGACGGGCTCGCCCGCCTCGTCCTGCACGCCCCCGGGGACCGCACCTGCCTGGTGACGGCCGACGCGGTCACACCTCTGCCGGCCCTGGACCTCGCCCTGGTCCGCACGGAGGGTCTCGGCCTCGCCCCACTGCCGATCACGGTGCGGGACTCCGTGGAGACCGGTACGTACGTCCGCATCGCGGCGGGCGGCTGGCGCGAGGCCCGGGTACTGGGCACGTCCGCCGTGACGTACACGGCGACCGACCGTTTCCATCTCCTCGACCACGCCGTGGAGTTGGCGATCGGTACGGCGGGGAGCGACGCGCTTCGGCTGGGCGGTGGGGCGGCCGGGGGGCCGGTGGTCGACGCGGCCACCGGTTCGGTGGTCGCGGTCATCGGTACGGCGCTGCACTCCGGGCGACGGGTGGGGGGCTTTGCCGTGCCGCTTCGGGGGATGACACCGAGCGGGCCGCTCACCGAGTTGCTGGCCCGCAACGCGGCGACGGTGCCCGCGTATCGGGACGACCTCAATCTCGCGGGAGTGCTGGCGCTGACGGCGATGCCCATCGAACCTGTCGAAGCTGTAGAACCCATCGAAGCTGTAGAACCCGTCCAAGCTGTAGAACCCGTCCAAGCTGTAGAACCCGTCCAAGCTGTCGAAGCTGTCGAAGCTGTCGAAGCTGTCGAAGCTGTCGAAGCTGTCGAAGCTGTCGAACGAGCCGATGCCGTGCGGGAGTTCACCGCCTTCGACCAAGGTCCGTATGCCGTCCTCGGGCTTGTCGGCGCCCCGGGCAGCGGCCGTACGACGGAACTGGCCTCCCTCGCCGCCAGGCGCAACCAGGGTGCGCGACCGGCCCCGACCCTGTTGTTGCGCGGAGCGGATCTCCTGGTCGCCGACTCGTCGGTGGCCGACGCGGTGGGGAGGACGCTGGAGCGTGCGGGACGGATGGTGGAGGCTTCCGCTTCCGGGACGGCGTCAAGGGTGGGCGTGGGCACGGGAGCCGGCCTCGGCGACATCGGCCCCGAGCGCCTGACCCGCCTCGCCAAGGACGCGGGGCGACCCTTGATGCTCCTCCTTGACAGCCCCGAGGAAATGCCACCGGCCCTCGCCCACCGGCTGCCCGAGTGGACCGCGGGTACCGCCGACTGGCTGCGGGCGACCGGGGCACGCCTCGTCGTCGCGTGCCGGGCGGAGTACTGGGAACAGGCCGGGGCGGAGTTCCCACGGGAGCTGCTGTACGGATCAGGACGGGGCGGCGATGGCGACAGGCTTCCGCCCTCTGTCCGTCTCGGCGACCTGGCCGAGGACGAGGCGCGGCGGGCCCGCGCACGGTACGCGATCCCGGAGGGGGCCCTGGAAGGGGACGACGCCAGGCATCCCCTGGTGCTGCGGCTGTTGTCGGAGGTGCGGACCGCGCTGTCCGGGGCCCCGGTGGGGCAGGTCGGGCGGGACGAGGTCTTCGCCGCGTATCTCGATCTGATGTGCCTGCGGGTGGCCGTGCGGCTCGCGGCGTCGAACGGGGTGCGCGGCACGGCCGTGCGGCGGCTCGCGGCCACGGTTTCCGGGCAGGTGCATGAGGCGGCGAGGCGTTGTCTGGGGCCGGGTCAGGGGGAGTTGGACCAGGTGGCGTTCGAGGCGGTGTTTCCGTGGGGGCCCGTGCCCGGGCGGCGGCTCGGCGGATGCACCGGGTGGGCCTCGGCGGTGCTCACCGAGGGCCTGCTCGTGCCCGCCGGCAACGGCTACCGCTTCGCCCACGAAGAGCTCGCCGACTGGATCCAGGGCATGCACCTCGACCTGGACGCGGCACTCCACGCGTTGGTGCACCACCGGCGCGAAGAGGAAGAAGATGAAGGTGCAGGAGAAGAAGGTGAAGGAGACGAGGACCGGGCCGGGGCCCAGGGCGGAGCCCCGGAGCGCCGGTCGGCGCTCCGGGGCTCCGCCCTCCAGCCCTTCGCCGTGCCCCGCCACCGCATCGGCCCCGTCCGCCAGGCGATGCTCCTCCTGCCTCGTCAACAAGGCGCCCCTCAACTCACCCTCCATCTCCGTGAACTGCTCCGCGCGGTCGACGAACTCAGGCCGACGGACACCGCGGTCTGGTGGGCCACCCGCCTCCTCAGGGACGTACTGCTCCGGGTGCCCGACGCGACCCCGTACATCGGAGTGCTGCGGCATCTCGCCGAGCGTGTCGTGACATGGCGGGCCGAAGGGCGGGCCGTTCCGGGGGAGTTCGGGCCCGGCTTCTGGACCGGGCTGCCCCTGCCGGAAGCGCACCGGTTCGACCTGCTGAGGCGTCTCGTCGTGGCGGACCAGGCCCCGCCGGCCACCGAACTCCGTTACCTGGACGCCGTGTCCGACCTCCTCGCCGCCGAGCCCGCCGCCGTGCAGCTCCACCTCACCCACTGGTTCGACGACGACCGCCCGCTGCCCGCGACACCCGACGCCACCGTCGCGACCGCCGCCCAGGTACTCCTCCACACCCATCGGCACCGCGCCCTTGACGACCTCACCGAGGCGCTGGTCGAAAGCGCCCACCCGCGCGCGGACGAGCTGCTGGCCGTGCTCGCGGAGGAGGAACCGTCCGCCGTGTGCCGAGCCGTCGACCGCTGGGCACACGACGAGCGGCCGGCCCGCCGGGTGGCCGCGGTGGCGTACGGACCGCGGGCGGCGCCGCACGTCCGCACCGAGGCCGACCGCGAGCTGCTGCGCTATGCCGCGCTTGCCCTGCTCGCCCGCCCCGCCGACGGCGCGCTGCACGGGGGCGCCCTGGCCCTCCTCGTACGCGATCCGCGCACCCGGGCCCGCTATCTGCCGCAGGCCCTGGCGCGCTTCACCGCGGGCGACCGGCGGCTGCCCGCCGGCGCGCTGGTCGCCGCGCTGGCGACGCATCCGGAACCGGTGCTCGCCGCGTTCCGGGACCGGCTGCGGGAGCCGGACGCAAGCGATGCGAGGGACGCGGGCGACGCGAGTGCTGCGGGCGACGCAAGCGACGCGGGTGAGGTGCTGCGCACGCTCGCCGAGGTCACGACACCGGTGCTGGCCCGCCGGGTCGCGGCTCTCGTACGCGATGTCGTGGAGCTGCGTCCGGAGACGGCCGCGCACGTGGCGGCGTACGTCGACCGACGCCTCGCGCACGGTCCAGGCGCCCGTTCAGTGCTGTATCCGCTGGTCACCGGGCTGCTCGACGGGTGTCCGCCGCAGGTACGGGCCGCGCTCGCCGAGGTGTTCGCGGCGCCCGGCACGCCCGGGTCCCGCCCGCAGCGACGCGAATTCCTGGACCTGTTGCTCGCGCGCGAGGACGACCCCGCCGTGCTCGACGCACTCGTGCGCGCGGCTGCGGCGGGCGTGGCGGGCGGTGGCGGCGAGCAGGCCCGTGTCGTGCTGCACCACGCGGGTTTCCGTCTCGTCCGTACCCCGGACGGCGCCGCCCGCTTCGACCGCGCGCTGGTCGACCTGGGCCGCCGAATTCCCGGCTTCGCCACCCTCGTCACCGGCTGGCTCACCGACGCACCCCAGGAGTGGTCCGCGCTGGTCGGCCCCAGCACCCGTCGCATGATCGAGAGCATGGCGGGGATGCGGGTTCCGGCGTGACCAGGCGTGTGCCGCGGATGTCACGTGCCCCGCATCACACAGTCCCCATGCCGATGCGAGCCGAGGGCACCCGGCATGGCACCCTTAGACCTGCGTATGAGGCAGACACGGACACAGGTTCGACGAGGAGCGGTCACAGTGCAGCGCTGGCGTGGTTTGGAGGACATCCCCCAGGACTGGGGGCGCAGCGTCGTCACCATCGGCTCGTACGACGGCGTCCACCGCGGACACCAGTTGATCATCAGGCATGCCGTGGAACGGGCGCGCGAGCTGGGAGTTCCGTCCGTCGTCGTCACCTTCGACCCGCACCCGAGCGAGGTCGTGCGCCCCGGCAGCCACCCCCCGCTGCTCGCCCCGCACCACCGTCGCGCCGAGCTGATGGCCGAGCTGGGTGTCGACGCCCTGCTCATCCTCCCGTTCACCACCGAGTTCTCGAAGCTGTCGCCCGCCGACTTCGTGGTGAAGGTCCTCGTCGACAAGCTGCACGCCAAAGCCGTCGTCGAGGGCCCCAACTTCCGCTTCGGCCACAAGGCCACCGGTAACGTCGCCTTCCTCACCGAGCAGGGCGAGACGTACGACTTCGAGGTTGAGGTGGTGGACCTGTATGTGACCGGCGAGGCCGGCGGCGGTGAGCCGTTCTCCTCCACCCTGACCCGGCGGCTCGTCTCCGAGGGTGATGTCGAAGGGGCCCGCGAGATCCTGGGCCGCCCGCACCGCGTCGAGGGCGTCGTCGTCCGCGGCGCGCAGCGGGGCCGCGAACTCGGCTTCCCCACCGCCAACGTCGAGACCCTCCCGCACACCGCGATCCCCGCCGACGGCGTCTACGCCGGCTGGCTGCACACCCAGGGCGAGGCCATGCCCGCCGCGATCTCCGTCGGCACGAACCCGCAGTTCGACGGCACCGAGCGCACGGTGGAGGCGTACGCCATCGATCGCGTGGGGCTGGATCTGTACGGTCTGCACGTGGCCGTCGACTTCCTCGCTTTCGTGCGCGGCCAGGCGAAGTTCGACTCCATCGAGGCGCTGCTCGAAGCGATCTCGGACGACGTGAAGCGGTCGCGGGAACTGATCGAGGCGTACGACGGCGGACGGTAGGCACCGCGCCGCGTGGTCGGTGTGCCGAGGCGGCGGGGTTGTTCGGCTGCGGGCCCGCTGTGGCTGGTCGCTCCCCCACTCTCGGCTTCGCTCGAGCGGGGGGACCCCCATCGCGGCGCAGCCGCAAATGTCAGAGCCCCGCGCCCCTTACGGGGCGCCGGTTACCTGAGCCCGTGCCCAGTGGCACGCCACCTGTGCCTCGCCACCCCCGCCAAGGACCGGCAGGTCCTCCCCGCGGCAGGCGTCCGCGACCCCGGCACGGTAGGCCTCGCCGCTCGCCAGGATCTGGCAGCGCGCGTGGAAGCGGCAGCCGGACGGGATGCGGGACGGGTCCGGGGGCTCGCCGGTGAGGACGACCGGGGCGCCCGGCGCCTCGGGCAGGACCGACAACAGGGCCTGCGTGTACGGATGCTGAGGTGTCGTCAGGACCTGCTCCACCGCGCCCGTCTCCACGATCCGGCCCAGGTACATCACCGCGACCCGGTCGGCGATGTTCCACGCGAGACCCAGATCGTGCGTCACCACCAGGGCGGACAGGCCGAGTTCGGAGCGCAGGCGGAGCAGCAGGGCCAGGATCTCGCCGCGTACCGACGCGTCCAGGGAGGCCACCGGCTCGTCCGCGACGATGAGTTCGGGCTCCAGGACGAGGGCGCCCGCGATGACGACACGCTGGCGCTGGCCGCCCGAGAGCTCGTGCGGGTAGCGCAGGAAGAAGCGCTCGGGCGGACGGAGCCCGGCCCGGGACAAGGCGCCCGCGACCGCCTCCCGTTCGTCGCCCGGGTACCGGTGGATGCGCAGTCCCTCGGCCACCGCGTCGTACACCGTGTGCCGGGGGTTGAGCGAGCCGCTCGGGTCCTGGAGGACCAGCTGGACGCGCTTGCGGTACGCCTTGAGGGCGCGCGAGGAGTAGTCGAGGGGCCTGCCCGCGAAGGTGACGCGGCCGGCGGTCGGCGGGACGAGACCGAGGAGTGAGCGCGCCAGGGTCGTCTTGCCGCAGCCCGACTCGCCGACCAGTGCGACGATCTCACCGGGCCGGATGTCGAGGTCCACGCCGTCCACGGCACGCGCCCGGGCGGCGCCGTGCCGGCCGGGGAACGTGACCCGGAGGCCTTCGGCGCTCAGGAGCGGCGCGGCGAGAGCGGCTTCCTGCGGGGCGGTCGCGGCGGTCGTCGTCATGTGGTGCTCCTCGCGTCTTCCGCCGCGGTCTCCCCAGGGCCCGCGATCCTTTTCGCAGTCTCCGCAGTCTCCGCAGTGTCTGCCGTGCCCGTCGTGCCCGCAGTCCCCGCAGTCCCCGTCGTGCCCGTCGTGCCCGTCGTGCCCGTCGTGCCCGTCGTGCCCGCCGTGTCTGCAGTGCCCGCAGTCCCCGCAGCGCCCGCAGTGCCTGCCATGCCCGCGGTCCCCGGGACCTCCGCAGTCCCCTCTGCACCCACGGTCCCCGTGGCCTCCACGTGCACACAAGCCGCTCGGCGGTCCGGTGTCGCCGTCACCCGCAGCGGCTGGTCCTCGGTGGCGCACGAGTTCAGCGCCACGGCACAGCGCGGGTGGAACGTGCAGCCGGAGGGCAGCGCGGACGGGTCCGGCGGGTCTCCGGGCAGCCCGCGCGGCGCGAACCGCGAGCCCGCGTCCCCGATCCGCGGGAAGGCCGCCGACAGCGCCTGCCCGTAAGGGTGTCGGGCGTCTTCGTAGACCTGCCGCGCCGGTCCCTCCTCCACCACCCGGCCCGCGTACATCACCGCGAGCCGGTCGCAGGTGTCGGACAGGACCGCCAGGTCGTGGCTGATCATGATGAGGCCCAACTCCTGCTCGGAGACGAGCTGTTCGATCAGCCGCAGGATCTGTGCCTGGATCATCACGTCGAGCGCGGTGGTCGGTTCGTCGGCGATGATCAGGCGGGGGTCGCAGGCCAGGGCCATGGCGATCATCACGCGCTGGCGCTGCCCGCCGGACAGTTCGTGCGGATAGGCGGACGCCCGGGCCGCCGGAAGGCCCACCTGCTCCAGGAGTTCGCCGGTCTTCCGCCGCGCGCCCGCCGGGGTCGCCTTCCTGTGCAGCAGGATCGGCTCGGTGATCTGGTCGCCGACGCGGTGCACGGCGTTGAGCGAGTGCATAGCGCCCTGGAAGACGATCGAGGCACCGGCCCAGCGGACCGCCCGTACCCGCCCCCACTTCATGGTCAGTACGTCCTCGCCGTCCAGCAGGATCTCCCCGGACACCCGGGTCCCGGCGGGCAGCAGCCGCAGCAGGGCCAGCGCCAGCGTGGACTTGCCGCAGCCCGACTCGCCCGCGATGCCCAGCTTCTGGCCGGCGTCCACGGTGAGGTTCACGCCGCGCACGGCGGCCGCCCCACCGGCGTACGTCACTTCGAGGTCCCGTACGTCCAGCAGTCGCTGTGTCTTCGGTGTCTTCGGCGGTTCCTGCGGCTTCGGTGTGCTCAACGGGCCACCCCCAGCTTGGGGTTGAGGACGGACTCGACCGCACGCCCGCACAGCGTGAAGGCGAGGGCCACGACGGCGATCGCGATACCCGGCGGTACCAGGTACCACCACTTCCCGGCACTGACCGCGCCCGCCTCGCGCGCGTCCTGGAGCAGACCGCCCCAGGAGGCGACCGTCGGGTCGCCCAGGCCGAGGAAGGCGAGCGTCGCCTCGGCGAGGATCGCGGAGGAGATGATCAGGGTCGTCTGGGCGAGGACCAGCGGCATGACGTTGGGCAGGACGTGCCGGGACATGATGTGCCAGTGGCCGCCGCCGAGCGCCTTGGCGCGTTCGATGTACGGCCGCGACTCGACCGCGAGGGTCTGCGCCCGCACCAGCCGTGCCGTCGTCGGCCAGGTCGTGACACCGATCGCCAGGATGATCGTGCCGAGCGAGCGGGACATCACGGTCGCGAGGGCGATCGCGAGCACCAGCGTCGGCATGACCAGGAACCAGTCCGTGACCCGCATCATCACCGTCGCGTACCAGCCGCGGAAGTGCCCTGCCGTGATCCCGATGAGCGCGCCGATCGCGACCGAGAGGAAGGCCGCGAGGAGGCCCACGAGCAGCGAGACCCGGGAGCCCCACACCACGAGACCGAGCAGACTGCGCCCGAACTGGTCGGTGCCCAGCGGGAATTCGGCACTCGGGCTCTCCATGGGCTGCCCCGGCGCGTTCGTCACGCTCTGCGCGTCGGAGCCGACGGTCAGCGGCGCGGTGAGCGCGATCAGTGCGAAGAGCGTGAGCGCGGCCAGCCCGAAGAGGCCGGCGCGGTGTTCGCGGTACCGCTGCCAGAAGCGGGCGACGGAGTGCCGGCGGCGCTGCCATGCGAGGGTGCGCGGGCCGGCCTTCGCCACCGGGGGAGCCGCCAAGGGAGTGACTTCGGTCGGCGTCGGGTCGTTCCGGTCCGCCCTGATCGGGTCGTCCGGGTCTGTCGTCGTCATCGGCCCACCCGGGGGTCGAGCAGCGGATAGATCAGGTCGGCGAGGGTGTTCATCACGATCACCGCGGCGGCGAAGACGAAGAACAGCCCCTGCACCAGCGGCAGATCGGGCACGCTCAGCGCCTGGTAGAAGAGCCCGCCGAGGCCCGGCCAGGAGAAGACCGTCTCGACGAGGATCACGCCCGCGACGGTCCGGCCGAGGTTGATGAAGATCAGCGTCATCGTGGGCAGCAGCGCGTTCGGCACGGCATGGCGACGGCGTACGAGGTCGTCCCGCAGGCCCTTGGCCCGAGCGGTCGTCAGATAGTCGCTGCCCATCTCGTCGAGCAGCGCCGAACGGGTGACGAGGAGCGTCTGCCCGTACTCGACCGCGACCAGTGTGACCACCGGCAGGACGAGGTGGTGGGCGACGTCGAGGACGTACGCGAAACCCTCCTCGCCGCCCGACTCCATGCCGCCCGTCGGGAAGAGGCCGGGGATCGGTCCGATGCCCACCGAGAACACGATGATGAGCAGCAGCCCCAGCCAGAACGACGGGATCGAGTAAAGGGCCAGCGCCAGACCGGTGTTGAGCCGGTCCCCGAGCCCGCCGTTGCGCCAGGCCGCGCGTGTGCCGAGGAAGATGCCGAGCACCGTGTAGAGCACGAACGCGGTACCTGTGAGCAACAGTGTGTTCGGCAGAGCCTCGGTGATCTTGTCGACGACCGGGGCCCGGAACTGGTACGAGGTGCCCAGGTCGCCGGTGAGCGCCTTGCCGCAGTAGTCCGTGAACTGCTCCCACAGCGGCAGGTCGAGCCCGAACTCCCTTCGGTACGCGGCGAGTTGCTCGGCCGACACCTGGCGCCCGCCCGTCATGAACTTCACCGGGTCGCCGGGGATCAGCCGGAACAGGAAGAAACTGGTGACGAGAACGGCGAGCAGCGAGACGGCCGCGCCGCCCAACTTGCCCGCCACGTACCGCAGATACGCGGTGGTGGTGCGCGCCCGTGGTCCGCGGACCGACGGCCCGGCCCCGTCGGGACCGCCGGGACCGTCGGTCTTTCCGACCAGTGCGGGTGTCGCTTCAGCGGTCATGAACGGCTCTTACTACTCGGCTGTTCGCGGACTTCGGCCGTCGTACGCGTTCCTGTTCGCAGTCGTCTGTCGGCTACTCGCGGTCCTCGGCCGTGGTGCGGCGGCGCACGGCGAAGAGCACCGCGAGCCCCGCCAGGAGGGCGACGCCCGCGACGATGCCGATGATGACGCCTGTCGGGGTCGAGTCGTCGGAAGCCTCGCCGTCGGCGGCCGGAGTCGCCGACCACCAGCTCCAGTAGCCGTCCTGGCCGTAGATGTTGCCCGCGGCTTCCGGCATCGTGGTGATCGACGCGATCTGGTCGGTGCGGTAGGCCTCGACCGCGTTCGGGTACGCCATGACGTTCATGTACCCGGTGTCGTACAACCGCGACTCCATCTGCTTGACGAGGTCCGCCCGCTTGGCGGGGTCGTACTCGGCGAGCTGCTTGGCGTACAGCTCGTCGTACTTCTTGTCGCAGATGAAGTTGTCCGTCGCGCCCACGTCCTTGGGCGTCGCCGGGAGCGCTGCGCAGGTGTGGATGGAGAGGACGAAGTCAGGGTCCGGGTTGACGGACCAGCCGTCGAAGGCGAGGTCGTACTCGCCCGCGAGCCAGGGGTCGGTCACGTTGTCCCGGCAGTCGAGGGTGACGCCGATGCCGAGCTTGCCCCACCACTCCTGGAGGTACTTGCCGACCGCCTTGTCGTTGGGGTCGGTCGCGTGGCAGAGGATGCGGTAGTTGATCGGCTTGCCGTTCTTGCCGACGCGCTTGCCGTCACCGTTCTTCGGATAGCCCGCCTCGTCGAGGAGTTCGGCCGCCTCGGCCGGGTCGTACCTGAGCTTCTGATCGTCCGTCGGCTGCCAGCGGTACGTCGAGAAGCGGGGCGGGATGTAACCCTCGCCCTCGACGGCGTGGCCCTGGAAGACCTTGTCGATGACGGTCCTGCGGTCCACGGCCATGAACAGGGCCCGGCGCACCCTCTGGTCCAGCAGCGACGGGTGGCCGTCGCCGAACTTCTCACCGTTCTTCGCCCGCGCCCCCGGGTTGGTGGCGAGCGCGTAGAAGCGGCGGCCGGGAGCGTCGTTGACCTTGATGTTCTCGTCGCCCTTGAGGGAGGCGGCCTGGGCCGGGGTCAGCGCGGGGGAGCCTGCGACGAAGGAGACCTCTCCCTTGCGCAGGGCGGACACCGCGGCGTCCTGGTCCTTGTAGTACCTGAAGACCAGCTCGTCGAACTTCGGCGCCCCGCGCCAGAACGACGTGTTGGCCTTGAGCCGTACGTAGCTGTCGGCCTTGTAGTCCGTCAGGATGAAGGGGCCGTTTCCGACGACGGGGAAGTCCTTGTCGTTGTTGAACTTCGAGAAGTCGCCGACCTTCTCCCAGACGTGCTTCGGCACGATCGGCACGTCGAGCGCCGCCATCGTGGCCTGCGGCTTCTTCAGCTCGATGACGAGCTTCGTGGGACTCGGGGCGGTCACCTTCCGGAAGTTCCCCACGAAGTTGCCGTTCGCGGTGGCCGCGTCCTCGTCGGTCATCATCTTGTTGAACGTCCACGCCGCGTCCTCGGCGGTGGCCTGCCTGCCGTCGGACCACTTGGAGTTGTCACGGATGGTGTAGGTCCAGGTGAGCTTGTCGGCGGAGGGCTTCCAGTCCGTCGCCAGGCCCGCGATCGCCCGGTTGTCCTTCGCGGAGTAGTTGGTCAGGTACTCGTACGTGAGCCGGAACAAGCTCGTACTGACCAGCCGCTGAGCCAGGAACGGGCTCAGCGAGTCGACGCTCTGCGCCACCGCGACCGTGAGGACCTTCTTGCTCTCCTTCGCCTCGGCCTGCTGGGGCGCCGGGTTGAGCGGGGTCACGAGACCGGCCGTCAGGGTGAGGGCGGCGGTGCCGGCGGCCGCGAGGAGGCGGAGGGAGGAGCGCCGCTTCGTGCCCCGGGAGGTCCTGGGGAGCTGGGTGGCCCGGAGGGCCCGGGGAGCCCGGGGAGCGCGGGGAGCGCGGTTCGGGCTTGGGACCGGGAGCCCGCTGCCGTACTGGTCTGGTGTGTCCATGGATCGCTGACCTCGCGTCATCACTCGCACAGGGATGGGCCGTTGCACTGCTTGATCCGGTGACCGCGGCTGGGTTGATGTGTGGTGTCTACCAGCGGCGGTCCGCACGCGTCAACGGCCCGTGAACCCCGTGTGGCCTGCGGAAATAACGAGTTGACGCGATTTTCATGCCCATTGGTTCAGACCGGTGAAGGGCTCCTGGTCGAGGGGTGGCGGCAGGGATCTGGGCTGGTACGGGGGCGTTTTGCACCGGGAGTGAGTGGTGCGTGTTCGAGTTGCCCGCGGGGTACGCGAAGGGCCCGCGCCGTCGATGACGGGGCGGGCCCTTCGGGTGGAACAGGGGCCGAGGGTTCGGCCGGACGGGTTACTGCTGAGGCGGCGGGGGCGGGGCCTGGCCGCCCTGGCCGTTCTGCGGGCCCTGGTCTGTCTGGGGCGGGGGCTGGGGCGGCTGGTAGGGCTGGCCGGGCTGGAACTGCTGGCCCGGTGCGGGCGCCGGTGCGGGTGCGGGCGCGTTGGGGTCGAAGGGCTGGCCCGGGGCCGGGGGCTGCTGGAAGGGCGCGCCGGGCTGGGGCTGGGCGGGAGCGGGCTGAGGCTGCCAGCCCTGGGGGGCGGCGCCCGGGTGACCGGGCTGGCCGTGCTGCTGGGGCGGCTGCGGATAGCCGCCGGGCTGCGGCGGCGGAGCGCCGTGCTGCGGATAGGGCTGGCCGGGCTGCGGCTGGGGCGGCTGCGGGTAGGGCTGCCCCGGCTGAGCGGGCGGGCCCTGCTGGGGGACCTGCCCCGGCACCTGCTGTCCGGGCATCGGCTGCCCCGGAATCGGCTGGCCCGGAGCGTGCTGCGCGTGCTGCCCCGGGATGTGCTGGCCCGGCAGCGGCGGCGCGGCCACCGGCGGCGGGTTGCCGTCCGACGTCCACAGCCCCTGCGACTGCTGGTGCCGCGCGATGTCCTCGGCGACCAGCGCCGAGAGGTTGAAGTACGCCTCGCGCACCTTCGGCCGCATCATGTCGAGATCGACTTCGGCACCGGCCGCCAGATGCTCGTCGAACGGCACGACGATCACGCCTCGGCACCGCGTCTCGAAGTGGCTGACGATGTCGTCCACCTTGATCATCTTGCCGGTCTCGCGCACCCCGGAGATGACCGTGATGGACCGCGACACCAGATCCGCGTACCCGTGGGCGGAGAGCCAGTCCAGCGTCGTACTGGCACTGCTGGCACCGTCCACGGACGGCGTCGAGATGATGATGAGCTGGTCGGCGAGATCGAGGACGCCGCGCATGGCGCTGTACAGCAGGCCCGTACCCGAGTCGGTCAGGATGATCGGGTACTGCTTGCCCAGCACGTCGATCGCGCGCCGGTAGTCCTCGTCGTTGAACGTGGTCGACACGGCGGGATCGACGTCGTTGGCGATGATTTCGAGCCCCGACGCCGCCTGCGACGTGAACCGCCGGATGTCCATGTACGAGTTGAGGTACGGGATCGCCTGCACCAGGTCACGGATGGTGGCCCCGGTCTCCCGGCGCACGCGGCGCCCGAGCGTGCCTGCGTCCGGGTTGGCGTCGATGGCGAGGATCTTGTCCTGCCGCTCCGTGGCCAGCGTGGAGCCGAGCGCGGTGGTCGTGGTCGTCTTGCCCACGCCACCCTTCAGGCTGATGACGGCGATCCGGTAGCAGGACAGCACCGGCGTACGGATCAGTTCGAGCTTCCGCTGCCGCTCGGCCTCCTCCTTCTTGCCGCCGAGCTTGAACCGGGAGGAACCGGCGGTGGGCCGGCCGCTCTTCGCCTTCTGCTTCTTGTTGAGCAGCCGGTCCGACGACAGCTCCACGGCCGCCGTGTATCCCAGCGGAGCCCCGGGGTTGGTGGGCTGCCGCTGATCGTGCTGCACGGGCTGCGGCCAGGCGGTGCCGGTCCGGGGGTCCACGGGGGGCTGCTGACCCGGCTGGGCCTGCTGATCCGGGACCTGGTGTGGCTGGGCCTGCGGCTGGGGTACACCGGGCTGACCGGTACCCGCGTTCGGCTGAGGGGGTACAGGCTGCTGGTACGGCTGCCCCTGCTGGGGGAGCGGCTGCGGGGCGGCCGGCTGAGGGGTCGCCTGCGGTGCCGATGCCGGTGCCGGTGCCGGAGCGGCAGCGGGAGGCTGATTGGCGGGCGGTTGCGGGAACCCGTAACCCCCCTGCTGGGCAGGCGGGTTGGGCGTCCCCGGCGGCGGGAACCCGTAGCCGGCTCCGGCCTGCTGGTTGGGTGCCTGCGGTGCCTGAGGTGCCTGCGGTGCCGAGGGGCTCGCGGCCGGGGCGTTGCCGGGCGGCGGGAATCCGTACCCGTACTGCGGGTTGGGCGGGTTGGGCGTGCTCGGGGCAGGGGCCCCCGGCTGGGGGAACCCGTAACCCGTGGGCAGGCCCGGAGCGTTGGGCGAGCTCGGAGCCGGAGTTCCCGACTGCGGGAACCCGTAACCGGCCGCCTGCGCAGGGGCGTTCGGCGCCGACGGAGCGGGTCGGCCTGGCTGAGGCAGGCCGTAACCGTCCTGGGGTGCCTGAGGTGCTTGGGGCGCCGGGGGAGCAGGCTGTACGGGAGCAGGGAACGGGGCCGGAGCTGAGAACGCGGCCGGGGCCGGGGCGTCCTGGGGAGCGGTCGCCGAGGGGTTGGACTGCGGGAATCCGTAACCACTCCGGGCGGCCGGCGGCTGAGCCGGCGGGGCAGTCGAAGCTCCGGGCGGCGGGAACCCGGGGGCGGCCTGCCCGGCCGGAGCCCCACCCGGGACGCTGTCCTGCGGTCCCGGCGTCGTACCGGGAGCGCCACCCTGCGCCTGCGCACCCGGGGGCGTACCAGGAGCGTTGAACTGCGGGAATCCGTAACCGCCCGGCTGCCCGGGGGCCGGCGTGGCCCCCGGAGTACCGGCGTCGGGCGCCGCGACAGGCGCACCGGGCCAGGCCGGCGGCGAATCCGGCGGCGAGGACTGCGGGGCCTGCGGCTGGAACGGCGGCTGCTGTCCCTGCGACGGCACGGCAGGCTGAGCCGGAGCCGCCGCCTGCGGCTGTCCGCTTTCACTCTCCGTGGACGCGGGCCACTGACCCGCCGAGGCGGGCGCGGCAGGCTGGTACGCGGGCGGCAACGGCGGAAGCCCACCCTGCGGCACCGGCGGCGGAGTCCACGTGGGAGGCGCGTCCTGTACGGCGTCGGTCACGTCCGCGACAGGCGCCGGCACGGCGTCCTGAGGCTCCGAGTCCCGGGGCTCGGCCCCGACCGCCGACGGAACGTCCTTCGGCGGCGCGTCCTCCGGCTCAACGGCCGGCGTCCGAGCGTCCTCGGGCGCCGAGTCCTGAGGCTCGGCGTCTTCGAAGTCCTCGGAGTCCTTCACGGGCACGGCGTCGCTCACGTCGGCGGAATCCTCGGCGGCGACGTCAACCTGCCGCAGCTCGACAACATCCGCAGACGCCTCAGCGACGTCACCGGTGTCCTCGTCGCTCTCGCTCTTGCTCTCGCCCTCCGGCGACGGCTCCTCGACAACGCCGTTCACTTCATCCACGCCGTCGACTTCGTCTTCGTCCACGCCGTCGCCGGACTCGCGCCCGAACACCACCTCGACGACTTCGGCGTCGGCAGGCTCGTCGGCGCCTTCCACGACCTCGCCCGAGGCCGGACCGGCAGCCGAGTCATCGGCCACGGGTTCATCGGACACAGGCTCCTCGGCAACGGACACGCCCTCCGCCGGATCCGGGGTCGCAGCACTCTCCGCGATCTCCCGCTTCAGAGCACCGGCGGAAATCCGCATGGTGGCGCCACTCTCAAGATCCCCGTTCCCACCCTCGACCTCATCGGAGGACTGAGGGGACTCAGGGGCATCGGTCACGGGAGCCGGAGGTACATCGGCAGCCGGAGCCGGAGCCGCGACTGGAGCCGGCGCCGGCGCCGGAGCCGGAGGCGAAACCGGCGGAGCCCACTCCCCCTGAAAATTCGGCACCTGCGGCAGAGCGGCAGGCCCCCCGGCACCGGCGACAGGCGCCTCGGGCGGCCGCCCGCCAGGCTCGAACCCGCTCCCCACAGGCAACTTCGGCACAGCGACCGGACCACCGACAGTCGGCTGAGGAGACGCAGCCCCTTCCCCCGCGGAATCCGGAGCGGCGGGAGCAACCGGAGGAGCAGGCGAAGCCGGAGCCGGAGGAGTGAAGGGGGCCCCAGGAACAACGGAAGGAGCGGAAGGAGCGGAAGGAGGGGGAGTGAACGGAGCTCCCGGAGCAAAGGAAGGAACGGAAGCCGGGCCGGGAGCCCCAGGTGCCCCCGCCTCGTTCGCCACGCTCCTCGCGCCGACCCCGTCGGCCGGGGCCGATTCCTGGCCCGCCACCTCGTCGTCGTCCTCCTCGTCCTCCACCGGAGCCGACGAAGCCCCCTCCGAACTCCCCGACGCATTCTGCGTATACCAGGCAGGAGGGGCGTAGTCGATGGTGAACTCGCCCGTCGTCTCGACGGCGGACTCCGCGTCGGACTGGTCATCGCCGGGTGTGGCCCAGCCCCCGCGGATCCCGTCCCGATCGCTGTTCACAGTTCCTCCTGGTGTGGTCGAGCACCCTCATACCGTGCTGGGGCGACCGTTCTCGTCGTCCGAGGCCGTTCTGATGCGCCCGGCTCTCCCCCTGTGACGCGCTGTCCCGCTCACGGGTTCTGCTGCCGCGTCCCACCCCAGCCTAATCACCACAACCACCCCCACGGCAGGCCCGTCCACCCCTCCGGACCCACCCAGTACGTCACACCCTGCCCAGAAGTGACGTATGAACGACCGTACGTGGACGGCAAAATGGACAAAGTGCGCTTAAGAAGCGCACCTCGAAGCGACGGCCGACGCAACGAGAGGGACCGGCGGCACACAGCCCACCGGTCCCTCTCGGTCCCTAGTACTGCCTCTTGCCTACTCCGCGGAGAGCCCGCCGTTGTGCGGCGCCGGCTCCAGGTCGAACTCCCCGTCCCGCGCCCCCAGCACGAAGGCCCGCCACTCCGCCTCGGTGTACCGCAGGACCGTGTCCGGATCGAGGGACGACCGCATGGCGACCGCGCCCCCGGGGAGGTAGGCGATCTCGACCCGCTCCTCGTGCTCTTCCGTCCCCGGCGCGCTCTGCCATTCGACGCCTGAGATGTCGAGGGCGTAGAGCTCGTCCTTCTCCCGCTCCTTGCGCGCCTTGACGTCCTCGTTCTCTGCCTCGGCCATGGCGAAACGACCCCTTCCCGACGTACGAATCACGTACGGACCTACGGACCACGTATGGATTACGTACGATCCCCGACCTGCGAACGATCTGTCGCGTCACCCTACTGGGACCGCCCCTGGCCTCCCAGGACTCCCGGAACCCCGGTCAGCGGGCCCCCCGCCCCCTGGTACCCTGTGTGACGGACGTATGTGTACGCACCCCCGGATCGCCCCCAAGGGGCCCTGGAGGACGCGCTCAGCGGATCCCCGCCTCCCGAGTAACGGAAGCTCCCCCGAGATATAGACCGGGGGCACTCGGTGGCACATCACAGACTACGAGGAGTACGCGTGTCGCTCGACGCCGCTACGAAGAAGCAGCTCATCACCGAGTTCGGCCAGAAGGAGGGCGACACCGGCTCCCCCGAGGTCCAGGTCGCCATGCTCTCGCGCCGTATCTCGGACCTGACCGAGCACCTCAAGACCCACAAGCACGACCACCACTCCCGCCGTGGTCTGCTGATCCTGGTCGGTCAGCGCCGTCGCCTGCTGCAGTACCTGGCGAAGAAGGACATCCAGCGCTTCCGTGCGCTGGTCGACCGCCTGGGCATCCGCCGCGGTGCGGCGGGCGCCAAGTAAGACACCGTGGAGGGAGCGGTTCCCACTCTTAGGGGGCCGCTCCCTTTGCTGTACGTGCTCTACGTGCGGAGTGTCACCACCCCTTTGTAGTGTGGTAGCACAACGCAATACGTACGACGCAGGGTGGTACCGCGACAGCGCACAGCGATGACGCGGCCGCCACACCGAACGAGGAGAAGTGCAACCTCGCCGCCGCCGGTCCTCGGTAGTGGCCCCCGGGGGAATGCGAGCCCCGGGTGCTTCGATCGAAGACCGGCCCGCACCAGATGGAGCGCTTCTCCGCAGGCGTCCCCCTGCCACACGGGCAGACCGGGACGAAAGACGCGAAAAGTATCGGAGAAAACGCTAGTGGAGAACGAGACCCACTACGCCGAGGCCGTTATCGACAACGGATCCTTCGGCACCCGCACCATCCGCTTCGAGACGGGCCGCCTGGCCAAGCAGGCCGCCGGCTCCGCCGTGGCGTACCTGGACGACGACACCATGGTGCTGTCGGCCACCACCGCCTCCAAGAAGCCCAAGGACCAGCTCGACTTCTTCCCCCTCACGGTGGACGTCGAGGAGCGGATGTACGCCGCAGGCAAGATCCCCGGCAGCTTCTTCCGTCGTGAGGGCCGGCCCTCCGAGGACGCGATCCTCACCTGCCGCCTCATCGACCGCCCGCTGCGCCCGTCCTTCAAGAAGGGCCTGCGCAACGAGATCCAGGTCGTCGCCACGATCATGGCGCTCAACCCCGACCACCTGTACGACGTCGTGGCGATCAACGCCGCCTCCGCGTCCACGCAGCTGGCCGGTCTGCCCTTCTCCGGCCCGATCGGCGGCGTCCGCGTCGCCCTGATCAACGGCCAGTGGGTCGCGTTCCCGACGCACACCGAGCTCGAGGACGCCGTCTTCGACATGGTCGTCGCCGGTCGCGTCCTGGAGGACGGCGACGTCGCGATCATGATGGTCGAGGCCGAGGCCACCGACAAGACGATCACGCTGATCGCGGGCGGCGCCGAGGCGCCGACCGAGGAGGTCGTCGCCGCCGGTCTGGACGCCGCGAAGCCCTTCATCAAGGTGCTCTGCAAGGCCCAGGCGGACCTCGCCGCGAAGGCCGCCAAGCCGACCGGCGAGTTCCCGGTCTTCCTCGACCACCAGGACGACGTCCTGGAGGCCCTGACCGCCGCGGTCAGGAGCGAGCTCTCCCAGGCGCTCACCATCGCCGGCAAGCAGGAGCGCGAGGCCGAGCTGGACCGCGTCAAGGAGATCGCCGCCGAGAAGCTGCTCCCGCAGTTCGAGGGCCGCGAGAAGGAGATCTCCGCCGCGTACCGCTCGCTGACCAAGGCTCTGGTCCGTGAGCGCGTCATCAAGGACAAGGTCCGCATCGACGGCCGCGGCGTCACGGACATCCGTACGCTCGCCGCCGAGGTCGAGGCCATCCCGCGCGTGCACGGTTCGGCGCTGTTCGAGCGTGGCGAGACCCAGATCCTGGGCGTCACCACCCTGAACATGCTCCGGATGGAGCAGCAGCTGGACACCCTTTCCCCGGTGACCCGCAAGCGCTACATGCACAACTACAACTTCCCGCCGTACTCGGTCGGCGAGACCGGCCGCGTCGGCTCCCCGAAGCGCCGCGAGATCGGCCACGGCGCCCTCGCCGAGCGCGCCATCGTGCCGGTCCTGCCGACGCGCGAGGAGTTCCCCTACGCGATCCGTCAGGTGTCCGAGGCCCTCGGCTCCAACGGTTCGACGTCCATGGGCTCGGTCTGCGCCTCCACCATGTCGCTGCTGAACGCCGGTGTGCCGCTGAAGGCCCCCGTCGCCGGTATCGCCATGGGCCTGATCTCCCAGGAGATCAACGGCGAGACGCACTACGTCGCCCTCACCGACATCCTCGGTGCGGAGGACGCCTTCGGCGACATGGACTTCAAGGTCGCCGGCACCAAGGAGTTCGTGACCGCCCTCCAGCTGGACACCAAGCTGGACGGCATCCCGGCCTCCGTCCTGGCCGCGGCCCTCAAGCAGGCCCGCGACGCCCGCCTCCACATCCTCGACGTGATGATGGAAGCGATCGACACGCCGGACGAGATGTCCCCCAACGCCCCGCGGATCATCACCGTCAAGATCCCCGTGGACAAGATCGGCGAGGTCATCGGCCCGAAGGGCAAGATGATCAACCAGATCCAGGAGGACACCGGCGCCGAGATCACGATCGAGGACGACGGCACCATCTACATCGGTGCCCAGGTCGGTTCGCAGGCCGAGGCGGCCCGCGCCACGATCAACTCGATCGCCAACCCGACCATGCCGGAGGTCGGCGAGCGCTACCTGGGTACGGTCGTCAAGACCACCACCTTCGGTGCGTTCGTGTCGCTGCTCCCGGGCAAGGACGGTCTGCTGCACATCTCGCAGATCCGCAAGCTCGCCGGCGGCAAGCGCGTGGAGAACGTCGAGGACGTGGTCGGCGTGGGCTCCAAGGTCCAGGTCGAGATCGCCGAGATCGACTCCCGCGGCAAGCTCTCCCTCATCCCGGTGATCGAGGGCGAAGAGTCCGACGACGACAAGAAGGACGACACCGACAAGTGACGTCTAGTAGCTCTACGGCGACGGCCCGCACCTCTTCGGAGGCGCGGGCCGTCGCCCGTACCCAAACCCTGATCAAGGGCGAGAACGGCATCGGTACGGTCCGCAAGACCACCCTCCCCGGAGGTCTGCGCATCGTCACCGAGACCCTGCCCTCCGTGCGCTCCGCCACC
This sequence comes from Streptomyces sp. NPDC050704, assembly GCF_040654355.1. NCBI lineage: Bacteria > Bacillati > Actinomycetota > Actinomycetes > Kitasatosporales > Streptomycetaceae > Streptomyces > Streptomyces sp. NPDC050704. Next base: position 22,297 of record NZ_JBFAHW010000126.1, read on the forward strand.
TTCGGCATCTGGGCGCACGTCGGCTCGCGCGACGAGACGCCGACTCTCAACGGCGCCACGCACTACCTGGAACACCTCCTCTTCAAGGGCACGCAGAAGCGCAGTGCCATGGACATCTCCTCCGCGATCGACGCGGTCGGCGGCGAGATGAACGCGTTCACCGCGAAGGAGTACACGTGCTACTACGCGCGGGTGCTCGACACCGACCTGCCGCTCGCCATCGACGTCGTCTGCGACATGCTGACCGGCTCGCTGATCCTCGAAGAGGACGTGAACGTCGAGCGCGGCGCGATCCTCGAAGAGATCGCCATGACCGAGGACGACCCGGGCGACTGCGTGCACGACCTGTTCGCGCACACGATGCTTGGCGACACCCCGCTCGGCCGCCCGGTCCTCGGCACGGTCGACACCGTCAACGCCCTCACCGCGGACCGCATCCGCCGCTTCTACAAGAAGCACTACGACCCGACCCACCTGGTCGTCGCGTGCGCGGGCAACGTCGACCACAACAAGGTCGTACGCCAGGTCCGCGCGGCCTTCGAGAAGGCGGGCGCCCTGAAGCAGCCGGCCGCCACCCCGATCGATCCGCGGGGCGGCTCACGCACCATCCGCACTGCGGGCCGCGTCGAGCTGATCGGCCGCAAGACCGAGCAGGCCCATGTCGTCCTCGGCATGCCGGGCCTGGCCCGCACCGACGAGCGCCGCTGGGCCCTGGGCGTCCTGAACACCGCGCTCGGCGGCGGCATGTCCTCCCGCCTCTTCCAGGAGGTACGGGAGAAGCGCGGCCTGGCCTACAGCGTGTACTCGTACACGTCCGGCTTCGCCGACTGCGGCCTGTTCGGTGTGTACGCGGGTTGCAGGCCGTCGCAGGTCCACGACGTACTGAAGATCTGCCGCGACGAACTCGACCAGGTCGCCGAGCACGGCCTGTCCGACGAGGAGATCGGCCGCGCCATCGGCCAGCTCCGGGGCTCCACGGTCCTGGGCCTGGAGGACACCGGCGCGCTGATGAACCGTATCGGCAAGAGCGAACTGTGCTGGGGCGACCAGATGTCGGTCGACGACATGCTCACCCGGATCGCCGAGGTGACCCCGGACGACGTACGGGCCGTGGCGGGCGCCATCCTGGGACAGCGGCCCTCGCTGTCGGTCATCGGCCCGCTGAAGGACAAGCAGGCGTCCCGTCTGCAGGAAGCGGTCGCGTAAGGCCGACGCGAGTCCGCGTAGGCCGGCGTAAGTCCTCGACTAAGGAATTCAGAGACATGAGCAAGCTGCGCGTGGCGGTCCTCGGTGCCAAGGGCCGTATCGGATCCGAGGCGGTACGAGCCGTCGGGGCCGCCGAGGACATGGAGCTGGTGGCCGCCCTCGGCCGCGACGACAAACTCGAGACGCTGGTGGAGGCCGGCGCCCACGTGGTCGTCGAACTGACCACCCCCGCCTCGGTCATGGGCAACCTCGACTTCTGCGTACGCCACGGCATCCACGCCGTGGTCGGTACGACGGGCTGGACCGACGACCGCCTCGCGCAGCTCAACACCTCGCTCGCCGCGTCACCGGAGACGGGCGTGCTCATCGCCCCGAACTTCTCCATCGGCGCCGTGCTCACCATGAAGTTCGCCCAGGTGGCGGCGCCCTACTTCGACTCGGTCGAGGTCATCGAACTGCACCACCCGCACAAGGTGGACGCCCCGAGCGGCACCGCCACCCGCACCGCCCAGCTCATCGCCGCCGCCCGGCAGCAGGCGGGCAGCGCAGCCCAGCCCGACGCCACGGTGACGGCCCTGGACGGCGCCCGCGGCGCGAACGTCGACGGCGTCCCCGTGCACGCGGTACGGCTGCGCGGACTGCTCGCCCACCAGGAGGTGCTGCTCGGCGCCGAGGGCGAGACCCTCACCATCCGCCACGACTCCCTCCACCACAGCAGCTTCATGCCGGGCATCCTGCTCGGTGTACGCCGCGTCGTGGACACCCCGGGCCTTACCTTCGGCCTGGAACACTTCCTGGATCTGAAGTAACCGCCATGGGCGCGAAGATCACGTACGCCGTCACGGCCGCCGTCCTGGTCGTCTACTTCGTCCTGGTCGGCAGCCGCGGTGTGATGCTGATCCGGCACGGCACGCTGCTCACCGTCACGTTCGGCGTCGCCGTCCTGATCCTGCCGGTGATCGGCATCTGGTTCCTCTGGAAGAACACCCAGTTCGTCAAGAAGGCCAACCGGCTCGCCGCCGAACTCGATGCCGAAGGCGGCCTGCCCGTCGACGAGTTGAAGCGCACCGCGGGCGGTCGCATCGACCGCGACTCGGCCGACGAGGTCTTCGCCCGGCGCAAGGCCGAGACGGAGGACGCTCCCGAGGACTGGCGCAGCTGGTTCCGCCTCGCGATCGCCTACCACGACGCCCGCGACACCCCGCGCGCCCGCAAGGCGATGCAGCACGCGATCGCCCTGCACGAGGGAAAACCCGTACGGGCCTGAGCGCTCGCGCCCCGTAAGGGGCGCGAGGAACGGCGCGATCAACCCCCACCGGCCCGCGGTTTCATCACCGTTCTTCCAGCGGAGCGCTCCGGTACTCGTCCGCCCACACCTCGATGCCGTCCGCGGCCCGGTCGAAGGCCTCAGGGCGCCCGAGGAAGTCCGCGTTGTGCGTGGTCAACAACGGCGTCGGCTCGTCACCCGTACGGTCCCCGCGCACCAGGACGAGTGCCTGTCCCTGGACAGTGCGCGGCAGCCCGAGCCAGCGCACCGGCTGCTGGACCGTCCGCACCTCGGCGACCTGCGCCCACGGCGCGGTGTGCGTACTGAAGAAGCGCACCCGGCGCAGCCCCGCCGCGCTCACCCACGCGCCCATCCGCAACAGCCGCAGGGCGCACACGATGACACCCACCGCGATCCCCAGGGACACCCCGCCGGCGGACAGGGTGCCGGTCGCGGTGATGATGACCGCCGCGAACAGCGCGTACGACGCCAGCAACAGCGACAGGGCGGCCGCACCGACCCGCCACGGGCCGGGACGGTAGGGGCGCCGCCAGTGGTCGCGGTCGACGAACGGCAGAGCGAGATCGTCCGAGACCTCGTCAAAGGCACGATCGGCGGTCAGGAAGGGCAGGGGCACGACGGATCCTCACTCAATCCACGCATGGGTTATGCCCGGTGAGGCTACCTATCCCGATCTCCGCTCACCACCCTCGGGGGGCCGAAGGGGGCGCCCTCACGCCATTCGGACCGTCGCCAGAGCGTCAGCGATCCTGCGACGCCTCGGACTGCTGCGTATGCGCGGGTGACTGGTCGACCGACAGCGCCGGCAGGCCCAGCAGGAGGGAACCCGCGAGGCCCGCGACGACCGTGAGACCTATGAGCCATCGGCCGGCTATCTCTCCGGCGGCGGCACGCTCGCGGGGTGGGGGAGCGACATTGCTACGAAACTTGTCGGCTTCGGCGATGAAGGCGAAGGGAACGGGCTCGCGCCGACGAAACATGGGTTGTGCTTCTCCTCTGGAGGCTCTGCGGGATCGGGTGACTCGAACGAATCACCGTCACCAATACAGACGCGCGAGTGCCCCAATTGGTGCCCGGTTTCACCGACTTCGCAGAAGTTCGACGAAGAATGTCGCGGCACGGCACCGAACGCCCCGTTGTCAGTGCCGGGCCGTAGAGTGGGCGCCGCCCGAGCCAGTGATGGGAAGGACCTTCGAAGCCGTGACCGACACACCCGCCGACGACCTCAAGCCCAGCTTCCGCAGCGATGTCTCCGTCGAGCTGGTCAAGCACACAGCATCCGACTCCGACGTGTTGTTCGCCGCCCGCGTCTCGACCGCTGGGGAGCAGTCCCTGGACGAGCTGGGCAAGGACCCGGAGCGTTCCAAGGGCCTGATCAACTTTCTGATGCGGGACCGGCACGGCAGCCCCTTCGAGCACAACTCGATGACCTTCTTCATCAGCGCCCCGATCTTCGTCTTCCGCGAGTTCATGCGCCACCGCGCGGGCTGGTCGTACAACGAGGAGTCGGGCCGGTACAGGGAGCTCCAGCCGGTCTTCTACGTCCCGGACGGGGCCCGCAAGCTGGTCCAGGAGGGGCGCCCCGGCAAGTACGTGTTCGTGGAGGGCACCCAGGCCCAGCAGGAGCTCACAGGCCGCGTCATGGAGGACTCGTACCGGCACGCGTACGAGGCGTACCAGGAGATGCTCGCCGCCGGTGTGGCCCGCGAAGTCGCCCGATCGGTCCTCCCGGTGGGCCTGTTCTCGTCGATGTACGCGACGTGCAACGCGCGCTCGCTGATGCACTTCCTCGGCCTGCGCACGCAGCACGAGCTGGCCAGGGTCCCGTCCTTCCCGCAGCGGGAGATCGAGATGGTCGGCGAGAAGATGGAGGCGGAGTGGGCGAAGCTCATGCCCCTCACGTACGCGGCCTTCAACGCCAACGGGCGCGTGGCGCCGTAGCGCGCCTTCATCGCCTCGGCGGGCACATCTGTACGGGTCAGCCGAGCGAAGTGTCCGTATTGCGGCATTTCGAGAAGTTCATCTAGCCTGATCAAACGGACCCGGCACTGCTTGAACCCCCGAGCAGGCAGTGCCGGGCTCCACCTTTGTCGTGACTTGTCGCCTGCCCCTAGGGCAGACCGCACGTTGAGCAGCGAGTAGCGTGTTACCCATGGCTCCGACCTCCACTCCGCAGACCCCCTTCGGGCGGGTCCTCACCGCTATGGTCACGCCCTTCACGGCGGACGGCGCACTCGACCTCGACGGCGCGCAGCGGCTCGCCACCCATCTGGTGGACGCAGGCAACGACGGCCTGATCATCAATGGCACCACCGGCGAGTCCCCGACGACCAGCAACGCGGAGAAAGCGGATCTCGTACGAGCCGTACTGGAGGCCGTCGGCGACCGGGCCCACATCGTCGCGGGCGTCGGTACCAACGACACGCACCACAGCATCGAGCTGGCTCGAACCGCCGAGAAGACCGGCGCACACGGGCTCCTCACCGTGACGCCGTACTACAACAAGCCCCCGCAGGAGGGTTTGTACCGGCACTTCGCGGCGATCGCCGACTCGACGGAACTCCCGGTCATGCTCTACGACATCCCGGGCCGCAGCGGCGTACCGATCAACACCGAAACGCTGGTGCGCCTGGCAGAGCACCCGCGGATCGTCGCCAACAAGGACGCCAAGGGTGACCTCGGCCGAGCCAGCTGGGCCATCGCCCGCTCCGAACTCGCCTGGTACTCGGGCGACGACATGCTGAACCTGCCGCTGCTCTCCGTGGGCGCGGTCGGCTTCGTCTCCGTCGTCGGCCATGTCGTCACCCCCGAGCTGCGGGCCATGATCGACGCGTTCGGCAGCGGCGACGTCCAGAAGGCCACCGAGATCCACCAGAAGCTGCTCCCGGTCTTCACCGGCATGTTCCGCACCCAGGGCGTCATGACGACCAAGGCCGCGCTCACCCTCCAGGGCCTGCCCGCCGGACCGCTGCGCCTGCCCATGGTCGGCCTGTCGCCCGAGGAGACCGCGCAGCTCAAGATCGATCTTGCTGCCGGCGGGGTACAGCTCTAACCAAAGACTTCACAACTGAATACGTACGACCAGGCAGGCCGGAGCGCCTGCATCACCCAGACAACTGCTACTGCACGAACGTCACGCGCGCCACGTGCCCTGCCAGGTACGTGGCGCGTGTGGTGAGGAGAGTCTTTTGAGTCATCCGCATCCTGAACTCGGCGCCCCGCCGGTGCTTCCGAAGGGTGGCCTCCGCGTCACCCCGCTCGGCGGCCTCGGGGAAATCGGCCGAAACATGACGGTCTTCGAGTACGGCGGCCGTCTCCTCATCGTCGACTGCGGAGTGCTCTTCCCTGAGGAGGAGCAGCCCGGAATCGACCTGATCCTGCCGGACTTCAGTTCCATCAGGGACCGCCTCGACGACATCGAGGGCATCGTCCTCACGCATGGCCACGAGGACCACATCGGCGGCGTCCCCTACCTCCTGCGCGAGAAGCCGGACATCCCGCTGATCGGCTCCAAGCTGACCCTCGCCCTGATCGAGGCGAAGCTCCAGGAGCACCGCATCCGCCCCTACACCCTCGAAGTCACGGAGGGCCACCGAGAGCGCATCGGCCCCTTCGACTGCGAGTTCGTGGCGGTCAACCACTCCATCCCGGACGCCCTCGCGGTCGCCATCCGCACCCCTGCGGGCATGGTGGTCCACACCGGCGACTTCAAGATGGACCAGCTCCCACTGGACGGACGCCTCACAGATCTACACGCGTTCGCGCGCCTGAGCGAGGAGGGCATCGACCTTCTCCTCTCGGACTCGACGAACGCCGAGGTCCCGGGCTTCGTCCCGCCCGAGCGCGACATCTCGAACGTGCTGCGCCAGGTCTTCGGCGGCGCCCGCAAGCGGATCATCGTGGCCAGCTTCGCCAGCCATGTGCACCGCATCCAGCAGATCCTGGACGCGGCCCACGAGTACGGCCGCAGGGTCGCCTTCGTCGGCCGCTCGATGGTCCGCAACATGGGCATCGCCAGGGACCTGGGGTACCTGAAGGTCCCGCCGGGCCTGGTGGTGGACGTCAAGACACTGGACGACCTTCCGGACCACGAGGTCGTGCTCGTCTGCACCGGCTCTCAGGGCGAGCCGATGGCAGCCCTCTCCCGGATGGCGAACCGCGACCACCAGATCCGCATCGTCCAGGGCGACACGGTCATCCTCGCGTCGTCGCTCATCCCCGGCAACGAGAACGCGGTCTACCGCGTCATCAACGGCCTGACCCGCTGGGGTGCCCACGTTGTCCACAAGGGCAACGCCAAGGTGCACGTCTCGGGCCACGCCTCCGCCGGCGAGCTCCTGTACTTCTACAACATCTGCAAGCCGCGCAACCTGATGCCGGTTCACGGCGAATGGCGCCACCTGCGCGCCAACGCCGAGCTCGGCGCCCTCACCGGCGTCCCGCACGACCGCATCGTGATCGCCGAAGACGGCGTCGTCGTCGACCTCATCGGGGGCAAGGCCAAGATCTCCGGCAAGGTCCAGGCCGGATACGTGTACGTCGACGGTCTCTCGGTCGGCGACGTGGGTGAACCCGCGCTCAAGGACCGCAAGATCCTCGGAGACGAGGGCATCATCTCGGTCTTCATGGTGATGGACTCCAGCACGGGCAAGATCACCGGTGGTCCGCACATCCAGGCCCGCGGCTCGGGCATCGACGATTCGGCCTTCAGCGAGGTCCTACCGCGGATCGTCGAGGTCCTGGAGAGGTCGGCCCAGGACGGCGTCGTCGAACCCCACCAGATGCAGCAGCTCATCCGCCGCACGCTGGGCAAGTGGGTCTCGGACACCTACCGTCGCCGGCCGATGATCCTGCCGGTCGTGGTCGAGGTCTGACCCCTCGCGCGCGAACTAGGAGCGGGGCGCCTCGATTTGCATCGAGGCGCCCCGCTCCAGTACGTTTACGGCTCCGCCTGAAGGGGAACCCGGCGCAACTGTGTGTCCGGGGCACTCCGAACGAGGCGGGAATTCCGACTCAGAATCCTCTGATAAAGTCGGAGTCGCCGGAAAGGGAAACGCGAAAGCGGGAACCTGGAAAGCACCGAGGAAATCGGATACGGAAACGGTCTGATAGAGTCGGAAACGCAAGACCGAAGGGAAACGCCCGGAGGAAAGCCTGAGAGAGTCTCTCGGGTGAGTACGAAGGAAGTGTCCGTTCCTTGAGAACTCAACA
>NZ_JBFAHW010000127.1:0-29790 GCF_040654355.1 Streptomyces sp. NPDC050704
TGCGGCCAGCACCGGGCCGATGCCCGGGGTGTCCATGAGCGTGCTGTCCGCGGCGGCCACGAGCGCCTGGAGTCGCGTGGCGTTGGCCGCAAGTTCTTTGTCCAGCGTACGGATCTGGGCCACCAGGTCGCGGGCGAGGCCCTTGCGGACCTTCTCCACGGCGCCGACGGGCCGAACGGTTCGCAGCAGGGCGGCTGCCTGGTCGGCGGACATCTGGTCCGGCACACCCCCGGTGAGCCAGCCAACAAGGGCGGCAGGAACCTCACGAGCCATCCGAGCCGGCGCCCTACGGAAACGCTACGAGCGGCCAACCCGAACCACGTTCCGCTACCGCCATACAAGTCGGAACCTCACGCGCTCACGGTCGGGTGAAGAAGATCCGGTACTGGTCGACCAGGGCGCGGTTGGCGTGACGGAGCACCGACTGGCATGTCCTGCGTCTGCGGGAACGAGGCGTCGTCGGGCCTTCCCGGGCCAGGAGAATCCGTCGTCGAAATCCTTGAAGTCGCCGAAGAGCGGCTGACCTTGGGGTCAGTGGCCGTCATGCGATCGCTCCCTTCACGTCCGAGGAGGCCCCTGCCGACCTCGTTCGCGTCACGCGATCGACAGGGCCGGTCGGCCACCCAGGGACAAGGGGGACCTGGAGGGCGCCGTAGCCGTCTGCACGTCAGAAGCGTGCATACGGTTCACTTTCGTTCGCGATCAACGGAACGGACTACGTGCGGCCGACCGCCAGAGGCCGGTTCGGTAGGGGCGGCGTAGTCGAACTGATTCTCTCCGGAGCCCGTTGCGGTGTGCGGGGACCGCTGTGACGTACGGTCTGTGACCGCTTGAGGGCCGCGGCGGGCCCGGATGCCGGCCACGCGGACGGCAACGTCAGGGAGGGATGGGTATGAGCCTGGGCGAAGAGGGCGATGAGGCGGACAAGCCGGTCACGGAGGACAAGCACCTGGCCTCCGGGGAGACGCCCGAGCTGTCCTCGCGGCCACACCCATGACCGCGCAGGTCAGACCCCAGATTCGGTACTCCAGGTCATCGAATTACGTCGAACCCGGGGACTTGCGCAGGAGCTCGTGGAAGCGGTGTGCCAGATCCCTCAGTTCATCCGCATTCCGCGTGGTGTGCTGCAGGTCGATGAGCACCTCGTCCACCCCTGCCTCATGGGCGGCGAGCAGGTAGTCCGCCACCTGGACCACCGTTCCGCGGCCCGGCACGTCGTCGCTTGGGGTGGCGTCGACGGTCACCTTGGGATGTACTCGCACGACGATGCGCATGGCGTTGGGGTCGCGTCCGTTGGCTTCCGCGCTCTGCCGGATTTGGGAGACGACGTAGGCCAGTTGCGGCACCGGCAGCCCGACTCCCGCACAGCCGTCCGCGTGACGCCCAATTCGTCGGACGACCACCCGAGTCCGAATCCGAATCCGACATCGAGCTGGCCCCCACTGAGGATGTCGATGGAGGTCAGAGCACGGGCCAGGAGGATCGGAGAGTAAAAGGCGCGTTCAGTGTGCTTGTGGCTGCATGGGCACCAGAGCCCGGTCGCCCACCCACAGGCTGTCGAATCCCATCGCTGCGGTGCCATCGATGAACTGCTTTGTGAGCAACCGGCAGCAGGGATCTCCAGGCCCGACTTGCGCCAGGGAATGAGGGTCGGGCCCGGAGCGGTCGGCAACGGGGGGGTGTGTTCCCGACTATGACGCTCTACGTGGGTGAGAGCTCAGCGGTTCACCGCCCATCGCCGTATCGATGAGGGGGAGTTGAAGCCGAAAGTGAACCACCCCGAGCCGCGACACGTTGCACGGGATGTCGATGAAGTGCAATCGCCGTGGGCGGTGCGGGGGTCGGTGACGATCCTGAGTGGCCTGACGAATGGACATGAGTGAACAAGAAGATCAAGCTTCCTTCCGGGAAGCACGGTGTATTGCAGGGCACTGTCGTGGACTACGTTGCGCTGGGCGGCTCGTACGCGCCAGGCCCCGGCATTCCCACCAGGTCGACAGCTCCTGTGCCCGGTCGGACCAGAACTGTCCTTCCGCTCTCGCCGCTTCCAAGAAGTGGCGGTTGACCGATGTGAGCTGTTCCCGTGCCAGGACAGCTGCGTTGACGGGATCACAGGGCTCGCTTACACCTCAGGTCGAAGCACTCACCCCTCGGACCGACGTGGTCACGATGATCCATCGGCGGGCTCCCCGGGCCAAGGTTGTCGTGGTCGGCCATCCCGATCTGTTCCCGGACAACGTCGTCGGCTGTACGTCTGCCACGGTGCCGATCCCCGCCGGCGACCTCGCTTACCTGCGGGACACCGAGAAGAAGCTGAACGCCATGCCGGCCAGTCAGACGCACGCGGGCGGCGCTCGCTACATCGACACGTACACCCCGACGATCGGCCATGACATGTGCCAACCCGCCGGGCAGCGCTGGATCGAACGACTTGTTTCTGCGTAGTCGTTCGCGCCTGCCCACCCCAACACCCAGGGGCAGCAGGCCATGGCCGCCGCAGTCGAGCGTGCAGTCCGCTGTGGCGTGCACGGCGGCTGACGGATTCGGTCTCACCCGGCCATGACGGCCGGCACATGTCCCTCCCCACTGGAAACCCTCCACAGCAAGGAAGCACCGTGGCAACGGAGCAACTCATCACGACGCCGGTCGCAAGACCAAGCGAGGGTGTCACTCCGCTGCGCCGGTTCGTGCCGGCGGTCATGCTGTCTCAGTTCGGCTTCCACGTCGCGCTCAGCACTCCGCTCCAACTGCTGCTCGCGTTGCACCTCAAGGGCATCGCGGGTGGCGAGGCGACCACCGCGTTCGGGATCGTCACAGGCTTTGGCGCGTTTGTCTCGCTCGTGTTCACCCCCATCGCCGGTCGGGTTTCGGACCGTACCCGTGTCCGGTTCGGCCGGCGCCGTCCCTGGATCATCACCGGCTCCCTGCTGGCCGCGCTCGCTTTGATCGGCATGACTCTCACGACTCAGGTTTGGCAGGTCGTGCTGCTGTGGTGCGGGGTGCAGGCGGTCGCGAGCTTCCAGGACGCCGCGAACAGTGCCCTCGTCGCGGACCAGGTCGCCGAGCGCCGCAGAGGAGGTGTATCCGGGTTTGTCGGCATGGCCGCGGCCACGGGGCCGCTTGTCGGCCTGTCACTTGCCAACGCGTTCCCGGGGGGAAGCGCCGCTCAGTGGTGGGCCATCGCGCTTTTCGCCATCGGGGCGAGCACCGTTGCCGCCCTCCTGCTGCGTGATCCGCGAAGCAGCACGCCGAAGCCGCCGCTGAATCTGCGGACCGTTGCTTCGACGTTCTGGTTCAGCCCTCGGACCCACCCGGCGTTCGGATGGGCATGGCTCGTCCGCTTCCTGATCATGTGCGCTTTTGCATCCAGCACTTACAGCACCTTCTTCCTCATGGATCGCTTCGACGTAAGCGAGCAGGAGATCGGAGGCACCGTGCTGAAGCTCGCCGTGCTCACCATCGGATGCGTTGCCGCCGCCAGTGTGGTCGCCGGCTATCTCTCCGACAGGCTTCGGCGGCAGAAGCCGTTCGTGGTCTTCGCCGGGGTGATGGCGGCCGCAGCGCTCGTCCTGTTTGCGGGGGCCCAGGACATGGCGCTCATCTACGTGGCGTCGGCTGCCATCGGAGTCGCCCTGGGAACCTTTGTCGCCGTCGATCTGGCGTTGTGCGTACGGCTGCTGCCCAGCAAGGACGACGCGGGCAAGGACCTTGCGATCATCAACATCGCCAACACGCTGCCGGGGTCGTTCGTGCCGTTCGCCGCGCCCGCACTCCTGATGCTGGGTGGCTATGAGGTGCTTTTCGTCACCCTGGCCGCCCTGGGCGTGCTCGGCGTTGTGGCCACCTCCAAGCTTCCCGAGATCGGACGCGAGCACGAGCCGAGCCGCTGGATCGCGCCGATCACCCGCGGGTGATCGGCTCCCGGTGCGGAAATGCCACACACCCACCTGCGTCTCTTTCCCAACTCACCTGAGAAATAGTTAGGTTGCGCGTGATACCTCTCGAACCGGCCGTGGGCGAGACCGTCGACGCCTACCGGACCTGTGAGTTCGTCACTCTTGCCCGGGACGGCACACCGATCGTCTGGCCGACGGCGACCCTTCGCCGCGACGACGGCACGTTTCTCGTCACCACGTCGCTCGGCTTCGCCCAGAAGGCACTGAACGTTCGTCGTGACGGCCGGGTGGCCCTGCTCCTCTCCGATCCCACCGGCAGCGGGCTGGACGCTACTCAAGAGGTGTTCGTGGCGGGTACGGCGGAGTGTCCGGAGCAGATCGTGACCTCACCCTCGGGCGACGAGGCGTACTGGTCGATGCTCTTCGATCGTCAGCCCGGCAGCCGACGCTATGTGGACCGGCCCGCTCGCTGGCTCATGGACTGGTACTACCTGCGGCTGAAGATCACCATCAGCCCGACCGAGGTGCGCACCCGCGCGCCTCTGACCGCGCCGCCCGGTGACCGGGGCGACGCGGCAGGCCGGACGAGCTCCCTGCCCGGCGCCGGTATTCTCGCCGGTTTCCCCACCGCCGTGCTCGGCGCCCGGGACGCCTACGGTGCCCCGCTGCTCATGCGGACCCGGACGGTGGCGAGGCCCGACGGGTTCCTGGTCGAACCGGCCGCCGACTGCGACGTCGTACCCGGTCCGGCCACTCTCCTCGTGCATCGCCACGATGACCGCCTCGCCGACCTCTACAACGCGCTGGTGCGGGGTGAGCTTCGGCAGTCCGACGACGGCGACTGGCTGCTGGTGCCACACCGGGTGATCGAGCCGTCGGGCGACGGCAGCCCACGCGGCCAGGTCCGCTTGCTGCGTACCGTTCGCCGGACGACGAAGGCCTATCTGCGCGGGCGTGGTCTGCCGCGGTCGCGTGTGGACTGGCAGGCCCTGAAGACTCTCGCCGCAGTGTCCGCGTCCCAGGCCGCCGCCGAAACCTGATCACCCGGGTCCTGGCCGCAGCGAGGACACGTCAGAGGCCGGGGCAGCGAGAACAGCGGGTCACCGGGGAGTCCGTGGAGGCGCCCCAGTGCCGGTTGCGGTGCCCACGAAGCGATGCGTCCAGAGCACACCCTCGCGCTGTGCTCTCGGCGTCGCGAGTGGGGCAGAGCAGCGCGCCCCTGCCCCGTTGTGCGGTGGTCCGAGGAGGCCGCCAGGCTGTGAACCGGCTTGGGATACGCCCCGTAGCAGCATCCGACAGCACTTGGTCCTCGGAGCAGGAGCCGTTTCGGAGGCATACCTCCCCGCCGCGCAGCGGCGCCGTCTTCTCAGGAGAATCATGCATACCCGAGCCGTTCTGCTCGCTTCCCTCACCTCTCTCGGCCCTTTCACCCTCATCGCCTGCGGCGGCGGGGACGACGGTGAGAGGTCACCGGCCGACGCCCAGCGGGTGATGGTGCAGGTGGCCGATACCGAGCTCGGCGAGATCCTTGTCGATCAGTCTGGCCGCTCCCTTTACGGATTCACCAAGGACAAGGACGGCTCCAGCGCCTGCTCCGACTCGTGCATTGCCGCGTGGCCCGCTTTCACATCGCCTCAGAAGGCGACGCCGAGAAGGGCGCCGATGCCTCCCTGATCAGCCAGGTCAAGTGCGCGGAAGGCGCCACGCAGGTGTTCCTGCAAACCCATGACCCAGGTGGCACAGATCCGCTGCCACCGGCCCACATGCACAACGAAAGGAACTGCAAGATGACCGAGAACCAGGGGCGGACCGTCCCCACAGAGGCTTACGTCACCGAGCTGGATGACCGGATCACCGGATCGGTGTTCACCCCGGATGACGCGGGCTACTCGGCAGCGGTGGCGGGGTTCAACCTGCTTTCGCAGCATCGACCGGGTCTGGTTGTCGCCGCTTCTACGACTGCCGATGTGCAGGCTGCGGTCGCTTTCGCCGCCGCGCATGATCTGCCCGTCGGGGTCATGGCCACCGGGCATCAGCCATTCCCGCTGGCGGACGGCTTCCTGCTCATCACCACCGGTGAGATGGACGCGGTCGAGATCGACGCCGACCGTTCCGTGGCCCGCGTGGGAGCCGGTGCGCGCGTATCGGACATCGTGGAGCTCGCCCAGACGGCCGGACTGGCGCCACTGCACGGGGCGTCTCCGACTGTGGGAGCTGTGGGCTTCACCCTCGGCGGTGGTCTGAGTCCGTTCCTGGGCCGGACTCACGGCTGGGCCGCCGATCACATCCTGTCCATCGAAGTGGTCACCCCGGACGGCGTGCTGCGTCGCGTGTCAGCGGAAACGGAACCGGAACTGTTCTGGGGCCTGCGTGGTGGACGCAGCAACTTCGGTGTCGTGACCGAGCTGGAGATCGAGCTCTTCCCGGTCACCTCCTTCTACGGCGGTGGAATCCATTACGCCGCCGGGGACGTAGAGGCCGTACTGCGGGCTTTCTCCGAAGTCGTCCGCAACGCACCCGACGGGTTCACCTGCTCGGTGGCGCTGCTGAACCTCCCGCCCATCCCGGAGGTCCCCGAGCTGCTGCGCGGTAGGCTCGTCGCGCACGTTCGGGTGGTTCACCTCGGCTCCGACGAGGAGGCCGAGAAGCTCATCGCGCCTTTCCGGGCCATAGGCCCCGCGGTTTCCGACACGGTGGGCCGCCACCCCTACAGCGAGTTCGACGCCGTCCATGCCGACCCGGCCGATCCGGCTCCGTACGAGGAGCACAGCACCGCCCTGACCGATCTGCCGGCCGAGGCCGTCGACCGGCTTGTGGAGAACGCCCGGCTGATCGTGGGCAGCCCGGTCACGGCTCTGGAGATCCGCCACCTGGGCGGCGCGCTGGCGAAGCGGCCGTCTGCGGCGAGCCCCATCGCCGCTCGGGACGCCGTGTTCAACGTGTGGGGAGTCACCTTCGGACCGCCGGAGGTGGTCGACGCCGGGATCACCGTACTGCGCGAGATGGTCGAGCGCCTGGAGCCCTGGGCCACGGGACACACCATCACCAACTTCGCCGGCCGCGATGACAGGGCCGAGCAGGTGTTCACCGCCGAGGACCTCGACCGGCTGCGACGACTGAAGCGGCAGTACGACCCTCGCAATCTTTTCCGGGTGAACAACCACAACATCACTCCGGAATAGGAACGCCACGAGCGGCGAGCTTGCCCGGCGAAATGCCGCGGTACGAACGGGCGGTAGGCCAGTTGACTCCTCCACGCGGTGGCCGTGCCCAAAGGAGGTCCGGTGCCGGCGGAAGCCCCGGCGGGACGGTTCACAGAACTGGATCGGGAACAGCACGCCGTAGTCAGGGGAATCCGGGTGATGTTTAACTGTTCGCCCGGTGACCCGTTGTGTCTGTAGGGCTCGAGCAGTGTCGCTGCGGCGAGCGTGACCATGCGGGGTGACCGCGGTCATCACCCAGTACACGTATGAGCTCCTGCCCGACTTCGACCGCGACTGGCACGCATTGCAAGTCAAGGAGTGTCGTCCCCGCACTGCGGGGCAGACCCACTGCGGGGCAGCCTCGGAGCACCCCTTCCATGACGCGGTAGTGGTCGCCGGGGCGTGGAGTTTTCTCCATGGCATGGGTATCCGTGCGGGAAGCGGGCTGTCGTGTACGCCGTAGCAGATGCTCGGGTGGTACGCGGCGTTGGCCATTGGCCGACAGCAGGTCGAGTGATGCCTCGCCGCGCTGCGGCCCAACCTCCTGCTCCTACTCCCACTCCTGACGACGGGCCATCGATGAACGTTGCCGATGTGGTCACTCGCCGAGGCGAGGAGCTCGCCCATGGCACCCGGCGACTCGCTGGCGGGGGCGGGCATCCTGGACGGTGCCACCCTGTATCGGCACGACCAACGGGCCGCGAAGCTGAGCGACCTGACCGTCACCGACCTGGACGAACAGGTCGCGGACGCCCAGGAGGACGGCAGCCTGTGGAGCGCCCGGCGGCGCGCCCAGTGCGTGCTGGTCGCCGGGCTGCTCGGACCCGCGTTTCCTGCGGTCGCCCGTTCCCGCCGTATTCCGGCCAGCCCTCTATGGAATAGGCAGCTCAAGCGTTGTCAGTCACGGCAGCTGTTGTTCTGGCGCCTGTGCTGGTCGGCGCCTTGTCGGGGCGGGTGAGGGCATGAGGGCGGCCATCGCGATCATGAACGTTTGTGACGACGTATCAAGACGCGGTGGCCGTGGAAGCCACGATGGCCGAGCAGGCGTGGGGCGGGACGTTCGCCAGGGCGATGGCGGCGGTCGCGGGCTGCTTCGCGCGGCGTGAAGCCCGCGGTGCGGCGGCGGAGTTGATCACGAGGTTGCTGCTGGAGGTGGATACGCGGAACTGCTGGACGCTCGCGGAGGCGCTGGGACACACCGGTCCTCGTCGGCTGCAGCATCTGCTCTCCCGGACCCGGTTCGATCACGAGCGGGCACGGGAGGAGATCGCCCGGCTGGTGGTCGGCGAGTTCGCCGACCAGGAGGCGGTGCTGGTGGCGGACGAGACGGGCGACGCGAAGTCCTCGACGGACTGCGTGGGGGCCGGCAGGCAGTACTCCGGCGCGCTCGGCGGTGTCGGATTGTGCCAGGTGGGGGTGTATCTGGCAGCGGTCACCGCAACGGCGAGGGTGGTCATCGACCGGGCCTTGTATCTCCCGGCGGACTGGGTCGCGGACGACGAGCGCCGCGAGCTGGCCGGGGTGCCGTCGGAGATCGGGTTCGCGACGAAACCGCAGCAGGCGCTGTCCATGGTCACCGGCGCCCTCGCGGCCGGGACCCAGGCGCGCTGGTTCGCCGGTGACGAGGTGTACTGCGGCCGCGAACTGCGCTGCGGCGTCCGGTCGCTGGGGCTGGGGCTGGGGCTGGGGCTGGGGCTGGGGTATGCGGTCGGCGTCGCCGCCTCGCACCAGGTCACCGACGGGACAGGCCGCCGGTGGGAAGCCCGCAAGGTGATCAACAAGGTGCGGGCGGAGCAGTGGATGCGCCGGCCGACCGGCCACGGCGCCAAGGGCACACGCGAGTACGACGGGGCATGGCTCGACGTCCGCCCCGACGGGCACAGCAACGGGGCGAGCGTGCTGGTCGCACGCCGGCACCGCTACACCGGGGAAGTCTCCTACTTCCGCTGCTTCGCCCCCGGGGACGTCGCTCTGGGCACGCTGGTGGAAGTGATCTGCCGCCGCCGGCGGATCGAGGAGACCTTCCAGCTCGGCAAGGGCTTCACCGGCCTCGACCAGGGCCAGGTGACCTGCTGGAACTCCTGGATGCGCTGGTCGCTGTTCTCCCTGACCGCCGCCGCGGTCCTCGCGCTCACCCCCGCGGCCACCACCGCACAGCCCGGCCCGGCCGGACCACCCCGGCTCATCCCGCTGACCTGCCCGGAGCTCGTACGCCTGCTACGCGCCCTCGTCCTGCCCGGTGCTGCCCGAGACCGCGACCACATCCTGCACCGGATCGCATGGCGCCGCCGTCACCAAGCCATCGCCCGAGCCTGTCACCAGCAACGACACCAGCTCCACGACCAGCCGTGATCAGAAACTACAGCTACCGTGTCAGAGGACGACCTCGGCGACGCGCTGGATCTCGTCGATGTCGTCGCTGGTCGGGTTGAGGATCAGCTCGTCTGCTCCGATCGCCTCGAATTCCCTGACGGTTTTCTTGATCACATCCGCTCCTCCGCTCACCCCAGATGTAATGAGGCCAGCGGTGTCTGCTCCCGCGGTGGAGTAGTAGTCGTAGACGTTCGCTCGGCCATCCTCGATGTCCGCGACAGCGAAGTAGGCGATGGCGACCAGGTACGGTGAGCCGTCGCGTCCGGTTTCCTTCCAGGCCGTGCGTACGCCGTCGAAGGCGCCGGCGACCATGTGTGCCGGTAGTGACGCGCCGATATAGCCACGGCCGGAGCGCGCCACGCGGTTGTATGACGCCTGGACCATGCCGCCGAAGAGCAGAGGCACCTCACGGCTGCCCTCGGGGACCAGCGGGTTGTCGCAGCCGGCGGGGGTCTCGCCGCGCCACACGCTCTTGTACGTCTCGATGTCGCGGTCGAGCCGCCTGCCGGTGCCGCGCGGGTCCAGGCCCTCCACCACGAAGTCGTCGGGACGCCCTCCGAGGCCGAGACCGAGGGTGAGACGGCCGCCCGAAACACCGTCGATGCTCTGAGCCTCCTTGGCCAGCAGCAGAGCAGGCCAGACCGGGCCGAGCAGGACGTTGCTGATGAGCCCGATCCTGCTCGTGGCACCTGCCGCGGCTGCCAGCGCGACCGTGTCCATCACCCCCGGATAGGCGACACGGCCCACAGTGCCCAGGGAGGCAAACCCCGCGTCTTCGGCACGCCGCGCCCATTCCGGGATGACTTCCGCTCTCACATTGCGTATCTGATTGGGAATGCCGATACCAATTTTCATAAGTTGTACTCCTTGTCATGTTGGCGTCGATACGGAGGGTGCCGTATCCAGACCCCGATCCACCTACCACTTCGACCAATCCCGGCAGATGGAGGCATGGTGCGGATCCCCCACAGGCAGCAACGGACCCGCGCCGCGAACGGTTCAAAGGTGTAGCTCCGACTCTGCGAAGCCCGTGGGGCAGGCGGTCCTACGTTGTTTGTGGGTTGGACGGGCCGTCATAAGGTCCAGAGGCCCAGAGACACCGGGTATGGCTTTCAGGCGGTTGCACTCGATGGTTTGCCTCACCTGGCCGCCCGGTGTCTCACGACGACTCGGCCGCTGATCAGGAGCTGCGAGCACTCCGTGTATCGCTGAGTAGGACCACACCGGCGAGGTCGTTCGGGAGAACAGCTCATACCGACGAACCGGAGGAACCCGTGCCCCAGATCTGGGCGGGCGTGGACATCGGCAAGACCCGTCACCACTTCGGAGGAGGCCGCGGAGATCAAGCGGCTGAAGGCCGAGCACGCCGAACTGCGGCGGGCGAACGAGATCTTGAAGGCGGCGTCGACGACGTGGTTGCCGCTGAAGCGAGGGCTGGCACACACGTTGTGCAGCGGCAGGGCCTTGCGGCGCTCGACTACTTCGGGGCACCAGCCGTGATCGCGGCGCATGGTGCGGCCGACGATGATGTGGCCGTTGTCCGCCGGGGGGTTGTGCAGGCCGATGAAGGTCTGCTCGTCCAGGAAGAGGTTGACGAACCCGTACAGGAAGCCCGTCTTCGCGGCCATCTCGGTGGCGAACTCGTCGAAGAGTGGGTGCGGGCCTATCGGGATACCCAGCCGCTGGATGAGTTCGGCACGGGCGGCCAGCTCGGACAACTCCCGGGCGCGCGATCCGCTGACGGTTTCGCTGCCCGTGCGGATGGCGCCAGGGGCGGCACGATCACGTCGCGCTCCGCTCGCGCGGGCAGTAAGCGCGGGGGCGGGCTGCTGACGGCCGGCGGGATGAGGGCGTGGGGGGTGTGCGTCATCAGGCGCCCAGGAGTGAGTGGTTGGTCGGGTGGATGGGCTCGGTCCAGGTGCTGGACAGGGCGTGGTCGACGAGGGTGAGCAGGACTGCGGCGACACGTTCACGGAACTGCGGCCAGGCCCATTTTCAACGCCGGGGAACAGGTCCGCCTGGTCATCGCGGATCACCACAGCGGGCTGGTCAAGGCCGTGCGCAAGGTGATGAGGGGCGCCGCCTACCAAAGGTGCCGCGTTCATTTCCTGCGAATCGTTGAACTGTTCGCCCCGGTGGCCCGTTGTGTCTGTGAGGCTCGGGCAGTGACGCCGTTGGTGAGCGCGACTTCAGGCTGAGTCGGCGCGATCTCCGCGTGACCGAGGTTCACCGCTGTGCGGCAGAGACCGGTCAGCGGGTCAGGACAGGCTGAGGGGTGTCAGGTATGAACAAGGTGCGTCGATGGCCGATTCCACCGCCGGTATGCGGAGCCCGTCCCAGCCCCCTGCAGCTCAAGAAGTGTCATCCCCGCACCCGTGTGGATAGCTCCAGCGGCACGTGACGTAATTGGGCAGGGACCGCGTCGTCCCCGCATCCGCGGCGCAGCGTCGGAGCACCCGTTTCCATGAGGCAGGTTGGGTGACACAAGGTCACCCTTCCGGTGACCAGGCGTAAGAAGTTCAGGAAATTCAGCACGAACCATGAAGGAGTGTCTTGTCCGATTCCATCTCCGGTGGCGCTGCGCTGATCCCGTTCACCGCAACCTCCGGCGACGAGCGACACGAGATATACGCAGAACTCGCCGCGAAAGGGCCCATCCATACGATCACTATGCCGGACGGTCAATCGGCTTGGCTTGTGACCGGTTATGCCGAAGCGAAGGCGCTATTGTCCGATCCGCGCCTGGTCAAGCATGGCTGGCAAGCAATCTCCTTTGTCACAAAACTGTCCGACGATGTGGCGCGGGGGATTTTTACGCACATGCTCAACAGCGATCCGCCGGACCACACTCGGCTGCGCAAGCTGGTGACGTCAGTATTCACCCGGCGCAGGGTTGAGAAGCTGGTCCCCAGGATCCAGCAGATGACCGACGAGCTGATCGCCGCGGTCGAAGGTGAGGACACCGTCGACCTCGTTTCCACGCTGGCCTACCCATTGCCTCTCGGCGTCATCTGCGAACTGATCGGCATACCCGAGGAGGACAGGGGCGATTTCCGCACATGGACGGCTCGAGCGATGTCGCCCGACATGTACAGCTTCGAAGAATTCCAGGAGGCCGCGACCTCTCTGCTCATCTACAGCCGCGACCTGATCGAGAGGAGGCGGCGCGACCCGCAGGACGACTTGCTCTCCGGCCTGATCACGGCCCGTGACGACGGGGAGAGGCTCACCGAAGACGAGCTGACCTCGATGATCTACCTGCTGTTGATCGCCGGCCACGAGACAACGGTGGGTCTGATCGGTAACAGCGTGCGCGGCCTGCTCACTCACCCTGACCAGTTCACCCTGCTCCGCCGGCACCCCGAACTGCTCGAATCGGCGATCGAGGAATTCCTGCGCCATGACTCAGCAGTGCAGGCCACCACGCCGTATTGGACCACGGAACCCGTCGATGTCGGCGGAGTGAGGATCCCAGCGGGCTCGATGCTGCTCATAGCTCTGATGGCGGCCAATCGAGACCTGGAGCGATTTCCTCGGGGCGCAACGCTGGACATCACCCGCGACACTCCCGCACACATCGCCTTCGGACATGGCATCCACCATTGCGTGGGAGCGCCGCTTGCCCGAACTGAGGCCCGCATCGTACTCCGTACGCTGCTCGACCGCTTCCCCGATCTCCGCCTGGCAGAGCCTGCCGAAAGCCTGACCAGGACGCCATCGGTGATCGCAAATGGTCTGACTGCTCTCCGCGTCCATCTACGCTGACCGTTCTGCCGCCCAGTTTCGCGGGCTCGGCGGATCAACACTCAACTCCCCGGTTCAGCAGATCAGATCCCCGCGGGTCCCTGCGAAGGATCCGCACTCAATGGCACATGTACGCGGATGACCAGGCGAGTTGACGCCATAGCCGGGCGACGGCAGGTGGTGGGGCGCGTGGAAGGTGCCTGCAACTGCTTGGCCGCCGCGTTGTACGCCGCCACCCGCGAGCCCAGGTCCGGCGTCGTCGGGATGAGGCCCAGCATGATGACGCCGGTGCCTGGCCGGTCGGCGTAGATGCGGTCGACCAGGCCGGCCAGCCGGGCGGGAGCGTTCGGGACGTCGATGCCCCGGTCGAGGTCGTTGAGGCCGATGTGCAGGATCATCACGTCGGGGCGGGCCGCGGACATCCAGCCGTCGATGCCGTCGCGGATCTGGGAGATGACGTATCCGCTGTGGCCCTCGTTGGACTGGTCGGCCAGCGTGCCGGAGTTCTGCGAACCGACGAACTGCGCGGTGTACGCGGACTGGCCGGCCACCAGGCTCGCGAGGGGCGCCCGGTACGACGACGTGGTGTCGCTGCCCACGCCCCAGGTGATCGAGTCGCCCAGGGGCATGACCCGTAACTGAGGGACGGGTGTATGGGCGGAAACCGGTCCTGCCCACCACGCGGGCCCCATGGGCACGGTGCGCGCCATCGTGACGGCCGCCGTCATCCGGGACGTTGCGCACCGAAGGGCGCCAGCAGCGCAGGGATGAGCCCGCCCAGGGCCGGGAGCTCGGCCGGGCCACCGAGGCGGGCTTGAGAGCCCGTGAGTACCCATCGCCACAGACCAGCCGCCGCTGACCACAGATGGCTGGCTGAGTGCGTCCGTTGGCGGATCGGCGGCTGTCGCCCCGTACTGGTGAACCAGGCAGGAGGCTCACGCGCGGTCCTCACCGGTCCGGTAGAAGGAGGAGATGGCAGAAACGAACGACCTGTGGCCGATCGAGGCGATGTGGCGGGCAGCCGACCTGACGCGTGCCTACCTCGCCCAGGACCCCGCCCGGGTCGCTGACTGTCTGACCGGACTGGATACCGAGTGGCTGGAGCGCGCCCTGTGCTGGCTGGTCCTCGACCACGACGCACTCTTCGACGAGCTGGGGGAACCGTCCCTGACGGTGCGCGTGATCGACGCGGTGGCGGCCCTGGCACCAGCGGAGAACGAGTTCGCGGCGACGACGGCGGTACGCCGGGTCGCGGCGAAGGAGACGGGACTCACCCACGCGGTAGAGGGTCTGGCGTTGCTGGACCAGATCCACACCATCGCGATCTGCACCGTGGTCATGATGCTGGAGGCACTCGGCCACACCCTCGCCGTGGAGCAGCTCGACGCACGGACCGTGGACTACGAACGGCGCGGCTATCCCCGGCCCTACACGCTCTCCTAGCGCCCCCGGCGCGAGCCGGGTTTCCCATCGGGCTGCCGACCTGAGCACCGACCTGGCTTCCTGCAGGACCGGTACCCCTGAAGGCGGCCTGCCGCAGGTCAGGCGGCGTTTTTTAGTGCTTCCTGAGCGACCCGCAACCAAGGAAAGCAGCCAAGCGCTGCGCCGCAGCAGAAGCGAGGCCCATCAACCGTTGTAAAGCTGAGACCTTCCGTGTTTTCTGCGTCGGCCCATGCCGTTTCCGTTGTCACAACCGATACAGGCGGTCGCCTCGTTCCACGTAGCAATCTGCACAGAAATCCGGTGCAGATCCGGGCCGAAACCCTGCGGGGCGGGCCGCCGCCTGAGTGCCGCCCGGAACACAGGCGCTGGTCACCGGCTCGCACACACGCCGGCGCGCACGGCGTCCCGCCCCCGGAAGCGCCCGGACTTCCGATCCGGATTCCGTTCCTCGATTTTGAACCTGGAGTGGAAGCAATGAATCGGTTGTGACACCGGAAAACCCCAGGTGAGCGGCCTGCGAGTGGACTGGGGGATCGACTACGGTCCTTCGAGCGTCCCCGTCACCAGCGGGGGATTCGCGTGGTGGCAGGAGTCCTGCGGGCCTGCGGGACTCCTGCCACCTTCAACCGAAACCAGTCGGCCTGCATGCCAGTGCGCGGAGCCGACCAGAGAGTTGGAGGACAGAATGACAGACATCCTCAAGCCGTGCAGTACACCGCCCGCCCCGTCGTCGGAGCGGGGGCTGCTGGTCACAGCCCGTCCCGCCGGGTGGCAGGCGCTGGGTGTCGCCCTCGCGACTGCGGCCGCGGTGTTCGCCCCCATCACCACCCCGGCTGCAGCGGCCCTGTACGTGCTGTTCGCGGTACGGCTGCGCCGCGTCCGCCTGTAGCCGCCCTCGACGCACCGCCTTGGTGCAGAGTTCAGCCCCCCATCGTTGAAGCTGCGCCGACCACCACCAGTCCGCAGACCCGGCGTACGCCGCTCGCCATCCGGTTACTGATCGGGATGGACCGCCTGGACGCCAGCGCTCTCGTACACCTCGGGCGTCAGGGTGAGCAAGAAGCGCCCGGAAGGGAAATCGGCAGAGGGCCGAGCCGCATGGATGGCGTGGACTGCCGCCCAGGAGTGGCCGACGCGCAGCAACTCGGCGGCGGTCACCGCGGCGTCGGTGTCGAACGCCTCGACGTGAACGAACCTGCGGCTGCGGATGTAGCTGAGCAGACCAGGACGCTCGACGTCGCCGGCAGTCAGCGACAGCACCGGCGCGTACAGCGTGCCGAGACCGCCGGACGCCTGGACGTAGAACGCGGCGACAGCCTCGTTGAAGGCATCCTTCGGGTCGTACAGGGCCGTGGCGGTCGTGTCATCGAGAACGACGGCGATCGCCCCCACTACGCGGCCGCCTGCGGACCTCGTGCGCCCAGCCGCTCCAGCAGCCCGCGGGCCTTCGCCTCGGCCTCCGCGCTGGGCGTCGACCCGAGAGCAGACGCGAGTTCGGCCCTGGCTTGCTCGGCGCGTTCTTCGAACTCGGCCTGGGTCGGAGTCTCCTGTGCGAGTTCCTCCACGACGCCGCGAATGGTCGTGTTGTGCTCGGCCGCGAGAACCGCGAGACGGTCCCGTACGGCGGTGCTCACCTTGATGCTCGTTTCGTCTGCTGCCATACCTGGCACCCTACCGCGATCTCCTCTACCGCGAGTAGAGGATGGAACACGGGCCCATTGGCTGTGAGGTCTCACTCTTCTGCGTGTCGATCAATTCTCCGCCGACGAGGAGACGGTACGGCCCGTCAGAGTCGACGATGCTGTCGGTCGGGGATGCGAGGGTGCTGCTCACGATGATCGTGAGAAACGATCTTCGAGCTACAGTGTGATACAGGCTCTGACCTGGTATTTCTCCTTGCTTGATTATGAGACGTGTGGGTATTGCCACATCATGGGCGGACGGCCCTCCGGCTAGGGTCTGTGAGTTGCCTACAAAAGGCCTGTGGGGCAGCCCAGGCAGAAGTCATGTGTCGGACCCCCACAGAGCACCCTCATCTCATGGCCCGGAGGACACATGGCGGGATCGCCGTTCGCGTGGATCGACGAGCAGGCGCGGGCGCGCCGCCGGGCCGGGCTCGTGCGCACCCTGCGCCCGCGGCCCGCCGACTCCCCGCTCCTCGATCTCGCGAGCAACGACTATCTGGGCCTGGCCCGGCACCCCGAGATCACCCGGGCCGCGGCGGAGGCCGCGAGAGCCTGGGGCGGCGGTGCCACCGGCTCCCGGCTCGTCACCGGCTCCACGGAGCTGCACGCCGAGCTCGAACGTGAGCTGGCCGAGTTCTGCGGCTTCGAGGCCGCGCTCGTCTTCTCCTCGGGGTACGCGGCCAACCTCGCCGCCGTCACCGCGCTCGCGCCGCACGGCTCCCTGATCGTCTCGGACGCCGGCAACCACGCCTCGCTGATCGACGGCTGCCGTCTCGCACGCGGGACCACCCAGGTCGTCGCACACGCCGATCCCGACGCCGTACGCAAGGCGCTGGGCACGCATCCCGGGCCTGCCGTCGTCGTCTCGGACACGGTGTTCTCCGTCGACGGCGACGCGGCCCCGCTCGCCGGACTCGCCGCCGCCTGCCGGGAGTCCGGCGCCGCCCTGGTCGTGGACGACGCACACGGCCTCGGCGTACTCGGCGACGGCGGCCGGGGCGCACCCTCGGCGGCCGGGCTCGCGGGCGCGCCCGACGTCGTCACCACCGTGACGCTGTCGAAGTCGTTCGGCAGCCAGGGCGGCGCTGTCCTCGGTCCGGCCCCGGTCATCGACCACCTGGTCAACGCGGCCCGCACCTTCATCTTCGACACCGGTCTGGCCCCGGCCGCGGCGGGGGCGGCTCTCGCGGCGCTGCGGCTGCTGCGCCGCGAACCGGAACGGGCCGCACGCGCGCGTGCGGTGGCGACAGCACTGTACGAGCGGCTGACGGCCGAGGGTCTGGAAGCCGTACGGCCGGACGCGGCCGTCGTCTCCGTGCGCGCACCCTCTCCCGAGCAGGCCGTGCGCTGGGCCGCGGACTGCCGCGAGGCGGGACTGGCCGTCGGCTGCTTCCGTCCCCCGTCGGTGCCGGACGGTATCTCACGGCTGCGTCTCACCGCCCGCGCGGACCTCACCGACGGGCAGCTCGACCGTGCCGTACAGGTGATCAGTGAAGCGCGGCGATAAAGCCCTCCCAGGCTGCGGGGGCGAAGAGCAGTGCGGGTCCCGACGTGTTCTTCGAGTCGCGCACCGCGAGAAGACCGGCCCACGGACCGGAGCCAGGACGAGCGGTCTCGACGCAGTTGTTCATTCCCGTGCTGCGGCTGCTGCGCTGCCACCGCACACCGTGCAGTCGGGTGCTTGAAGGTACGTACTGAGGCAGGGCGGTCATGGTGCCTCCTTATGCGCCGTCAGCTACACCGGCGATGAAATCCAACGTGTCCTCGGGCGAAAGGGCGTGGATCTGAAGGGAGTTGAAGGCCTCGCTGTAGGCCTGGAGGTCTTCTTTCCGTTCGAGATAGAGGCTACTCGTCAAGTGGTCGAGAACAACCACATCCAGATCAGATGTGTTCGGAAAAGAGAAGATAACGAAAGGGCCAGCGAGTCCGATGTGAGCCCCGGTGCCGAAAGGCAGTACCTGAATCCGCACGTGAGGCCGTTGCGCGGCCTCCCGGAGATGCCTCAACTGCCCCGCCATCACCTCCGGTCCACCGACCGACCGCCGCAGCACCGCCTCGTCCAGGACGGCGTTCAGCCGGAGCGGCGGATTCGAACGCAGCACGTCCTGGCGGGCGAGACGCACCTCCACCAGCGCGTCGACCTTGCCGGCGGGCGCCCCGTCCACCACGGCCCGCGTCACCTCGCGGGCGTACTCCGGCGTCTGCAGCAACCCCGGCACCACGGAGTTCTCCAGCGTGCGCATCGTGCTGGCCTGCGACTCCAGGCTGATGAAGTCGCGGTACGCGGGCGGCAGCAGGCCCCGGTACGCGTGCCACCAGTGGTGCCGGCCGTCGTCGTCGGAGCTCGCCAGCACCACGAGCAACTCGTGCAGCTCCGGCTCCCGGACGTCGTACGCGTCCAGCAGCAGCCGTACGTCGGCCGGCTTGACCCCGCTGCGGCCGGTCTCGATCCGGCTCACCTTGGACTGGTGCCAGCCCACGAGCCGGGCTGCCTGGCCGCTCGTGAGCCCCGCACGGGCACGCAGGGCGCGCAGTTCGGCGCCGAGTCTCCGGCGACGCACCGCGGGACCATACTGCATGGCCGTCTCCTTCCGACCGTCGCGCCAGCGCTATATCGTCCGGCGTCACGCCGACCGTAGAGGACGAACCGGGCCCCCACCCAAATACGGTCGACCGTCGTAGAGTTCACCGCTTCGAGCGACAGATATATGCATATCTCGGTGGATCGGCACCGTGAACGGCGAGGTAGTGGCACTCTGGCGCAAGCACCAGTCCGGGACCGTACTCGAATCATCCGCTTCGTGTCGGGTCCCGGTCCCGTGGGAAAGGGACGACGTCGCCATGGCAGATCACCAGGAAGCATCCGTCACTCTGCCGAGCGATCCCGCCTCGGTCTCCGCCGCCCGAACCTACGTCACCGACGTCCTTGCCGAATGGGGACTTCCGGTCGACTCGGAAGTCGCCGACACCATTCGGCTGATCGTCTCCGAACTGGCCACCAACGCCGTGCAGCACACGTTCGGGCAGTCACCCACCTTCACGGTGGACATCGAACTCGACCGTGACGAGCAGCTGCGCATCGGTGTGACGGACAGCCATCCGCGCTTCCCGAAACGTCTGCCCGCGGCCGTCCAGCAGGACAACGGCCGCGGCATGGTGATCGTCCGCTGGCTGACCGTCGAGCGCGGCGGCAAGTTGACGGTCCGGCCCACCAGGGAGGGCGGCAAGACGGTGTCGATCATGCTGCCCTGGACGGCGCCGGTCCAGCCGGTGACAGCCGACTGAGAGCCGTGCCCGAACGGTCAGTTGTGCTGCGCGGCGCGTCCGAAGACGCCGCGCAGCAGGGCCCGGAAGGCATCGGCCGCGGGTGCCACCTCGTCGGTCCGGTGGACGACCGAGATCGTACGGCGCAGGTCGCCCGGCTCCAGCAGGCGCGTGCCGACCGGGGTGATCGAGGTCCTGGCCACCATCTCCGGCACCACCGCGATCCCGAGGCCCGCGCTCGCCAGGGCGCACACCAGGGCGTACCCGGGCGTCGTGACGACGACCGACGGGGCGGCTCCGGTCCGGGCCAGGACGGCCTCCACGGACTGCCGGACCGGATGGTCCGGCGCCATGCTGATCAGCGGCTGGCCGGCCAGCTCGGTCAGCGGCAGCCTTGACGAGCCACTCGTGAGGACGTGCCCGGGAGCGGTCACCAGAACCAGCTCCTCGACCAGCACCGGCTCCGCGGACACCGTCGCGGGCAGTCGCACCGGCTCCGCGGGCTCATAGGTGTGCGTCAGCGCCAGGTCCACCTCCCCGGCGGCCACCGCCGCGACGCCGTCCGGCGGGTCGTAGTTCGCGACGGTCAGCCGCACGCCGGGATGAGCACGGCGGAACGCACTGAGCACCGGCGGCAGCAGATGGATCCCGGCCGTCTGGAAGGTGCCGACCCGCAGAGTCCCGCCGGACAGACCCGCCAGGCCCGCCAGCTCGTGCCGGGCCCGCTCCAGTTCGTCCAGCACCCGGCGCGCCCGCGCCACGAGCAGCTCGCCCGCACCCGTCAGCCGGGTCCCGCGGTGATGACGTACGAGCAGTGCCGTGCCCGCCTCCCGCTCCAGCTTGGCGAGCTGCTGGGACAGCGCGGGCGTGGTGTACCCGAGACGCTCGGCGGCCCGGGTGATCGAGCCCGCCTCGGCGACCGCCACCAGTGCCGCGAGCCGCGTGGGATCGTACAAACGAAACTCCCAGACTAAAGAGTTGCTTAAGTCAGACCCAGGATATTCGACATACCTGCTGAAGGCTTCGAGCGGGCACGCTGGTGCCCATGGACGCACAGCTCATCGCCTTCACCGGGGTCGCCGCCGGCATGGTCGCCATGCCGGGCGCCGACTTCACCGTCGTCGTACGCAACGCCCTGGTCTCCCGCCGGGCCGGGATCGCGTGCGGGCTCGGGATCGTGGGAGCGCTCGTCGTCCATGCGACGCTGGCCGTCGCCGGAGTGGCGGCGGTGCTGGCCGCCGCGCCCGCGCTCTTCCGGGCGCTCCAGATGCTCGGCGGGGCCTATGTGCTCTACCTGGGCGTACGGACATTGCAGGTCGTACGCGGGCCGCGTACGGCGGAGGCCGACGGCATGCCCGCGGTGTCGGGGAGCCGGGCGCTGCGCCAGGGGTTCGTCACCAACGCCCTCAATCCGAAGGTGACGATCACCTTCCTGAGCCTGCTGCCGCAGTTCGTGCCCGACGGGAGCCCGGCGATGCCGCGGACGCTGCTGCTCGCGCTGATCGTGATGGCACTCGCCCTCGTCTGGTTCCAGGCGGTCGCGCTGCTCGTGGACCGGCTCGGGCCGTGGCTGCGCAGGCCGCGTACGGCACGCGCCATCGAGGCCGTCACCGGTACGGCCCTCACGGTGCTCGGGCTCGGGCTCGTCCTAGAACCGCTGCTCGGCTGAGCTATTCGTCGTCCCGGTCCCTGTCGATCGAGCGTCGCACCAGTATCGGCACGAGCCCCCACAGGCCGACGCACACCAGCAGCGTGCTCGCGCCGGCCGCGATGCCTCCGGCCCGGCCCACCGCCACGTCCACCACCAGGAGGACCGACCCGGTGAGGGCGAGTGCGAGGACGACCATCCCGGCCTGGGCCAGTCGCGACGAGACGTGTACGACCTGGGGCTTGGCGCCCTGCTGGAACAACCGGCGGTGCAGGGCGGCCGGGGCGGTGAAGAGTGCGGCGGCGATGACCCCGAGCAGCAGCGTGGTGACGTACGTGGCGCGTTGCATCGTGTCGAGGGACGGGAAGCGCGGGGTGAACGCGAGGGTCAGCAGGAAGGCGAAGAGGATCTGTACGCCGGTCTGCGTGACGCGCAGTTCCTGGAGGAGTTCGCCGAAGTTGCGGTCTGCGCGTTCGAGCGGCGTCTCGTTGCGCTCCTTGTGGTGCGGACGTTGGTCGGCCATAGGTGAATGGGTAACCAATCGGCCACGCGAATCACGCGAACCACGCTCTGAGCGGGTGGCGGCGGTGATCGCCGCCACCCACTCGGTCGGGTCACCTCACCCGGCCGTACCAGACGCTCTTCGTCCAGATCTTCTGCAGCTTCACCACTTCCCCGGTCTTCGGGGAGTGCCAGATCCGTCCCTTCCCGGCGTAGATGCCGACGTGGTACACGTTCCGGCCCGAGTGGAAGAACACCAGGTCTCCCTGCTTCCGCTTCGAAGCGGAGACATGGTTCGTCTTGTTGTATTGCGCCGCGGCCGTGCGGGGCAGTGACTTGCCGGCCTTCTTGTACGAGTAGAGCGTGAGGCCGGAGCAGTCGAAGCGCTTGGGCCCTGCGGCTCCGTACTTGTACGGGGAGCCCTTCTTGGAGGCCGCCACCTGAAGCGCCTTCGTCGCGGGAGTGGCCGCTTCGGCGTTCGTCGCGAAGCCTGGGGCCACGAGGCCGCCGCCGACGGCGGCGATGGTGAGAGCCGATGCGGTACCGGCCCTGGTGAACAGCGACGGGACACGATTGAGCGCAGTCATGCGCAACCCTTCGTCAGCCGCCTGTGAAGGATGACCTGTCGGATTCGGGCTGGCGAAGTTGCCCGGCCGCGGCTGCGGCTTCACCCCAAGGGCCACTCGGATCTCTCCGGCGGCCCGTCGTGCTTGGGTCCTCCACTCCTGCCGATGCACTTCTGTCGACCGGGCATCCGGGCAGCGGCAGGACTCGGCGTCCGCCCGGACCGCCCCGCCGCTTGTGGCGGGGGCTTGTCGTCGGAAGGGATCTTGACGCACTGATGTCGGAAAAACCGAGCGGATTCGGTGATTTGTGGGGTTACTCACCACTCACCCGTTCGGGTGGACAGCTCTCTGTTCGGGAGGGTGTCGACAGGGTCAAGGACGTTCGTACCAGCACCGGAACGCCTTATTCCGTCCGGTGGGTAGGCGCGTTGCGCAACTCTCGCGGGCCTTCGGAGGCAGCTGCGACTACGCCGTTCGGGGGTACACCATCTGGTCCGTTTCGCGCCGCGCCCGGACGCCTCGTCAGATGCCTGCGTGACGCCGGGCCGGTGCGGGTGCGTCAGGTGTCGGAGTCGGGCGGCAGGGCGACCCGGCCCGCCCGGCGCTCGCCGTCGAGGACGCGCAGCGCCCGGGCCAGGGTCGGCGCGTGCACCTCGTGCTCGCCCCGCTGGTGCATCAGGGTCAGCGCGTCGCGCAGCGCGCCGGCCTTGTCGACCAGCGCCTGGGCCGCGCGCAGTCCGCTGTAGGTGTGGTGGGCGCGGGCCGGGTTGATCCGGCCGAGGAGGTCGACCACCTCCAGGTAACGGTCGATCAGTTCGGCCTCCGCGCGGGTCAGGGCCGGCAGCGGGGGCAACTCGGGTGGGAGCACCGGGCGTTCACCTCGCGCCGGATGCGCCGCGGGTGGCCTTGCGGCTCGGGATGATCTGGTCGACAAGGCCGTACTCCAGCGCCGCCGGCGCCTCCAGGATCTTGTCCCGCTCGATGTCCGCGCCGATCCGCTCCCGGCTCTGGCCTGTGTGCCGGGCGAGCATCTCCTCCAACTGGGCCCGGGTCCGCATCAGTTCGTCGGCCTGGATGGCCAGGTCGGACGCCTGTCCCTGGATCGGCTCGGCGAACGACGGCTGGTGGATCAGTACGCGGGCACCCGGCAGCGCGTACCGCTTGCCGGGCGTGCCCGCCGCCAGCAGCACGGCCGCGGCCGACCCCGCCTGCCCCAGGCAGATGGTCTCGATCTCGCAGGTGACGAACTGCATCGTGTCGTAGACGGCCGTCATCGCGCTGAACGAGCCGCCGGGGGAGTTGATGTAGAGCGAGATGTCCCGGTCCGGGGACTGGTACTCGAGATGCATGAACTGCGCCATCACGTCATTCGCCGAAGTGTCGTCGATCGGCGTCCCGAGGAACACGATCCGCTCTTCGAGGAGCTTCGAGTACGGGTCCATGGTCCGGGTTCCCGAGCTTGTGCGTTCGGTGAACTCGGGCAGCACGTAGCGGGCGGACGGTCGGGTCATGACACACGCCTCCTCCGGGAGAGGTCCTGTAAAAAATGTACAGGACGTACATGACGTTATGATGGGGAGCATGGCCTACGAGATTCCGGTGACGCAAGCCAGGGCTGAGCTCGCCGACCTGATCAACCGGGTGGTGTACGGCAACGAGCGCGTCGTCGTGACGCGGCACGGGAAGCCCCTTGTCGCCCTGGTCTCCGCCACTGACCTGGAACGACTCGACGAACTCGACGCCGCGGCGGAGGAGCAGGTGATCAGCGCCGTCTCCAGCGTCCGCGAGGTCGCGTCCGCTCCCCGCGAACGACAGCGGTTCGGTATCGCGGCGGAGCACCGGGGGCCGAACGCGTCGTAGGCCCCGAGGGCCCAACGTGTCGGAGTGGTCGGGGCCTTGGGGCGTACGGCGGGGTGGTACCGGTGCGTGGGCGCGGTACGTCGCCCGTGGCCGGGCCGATGGCCGAGCGGGCGGGCGGCGCGGGGCTTCTGGCGCGTGGGCATGTCTTTGGGGCAGGCAAGCAGACAGGCGGGCGGGGCCGAACCGGGCGGCTGGTCGCCTTGCGCGATACGGCGGCCTGGCGCGCGGTGCGTCAGCCGAGCGGTGTGTCAGCCCAGTGGTGTGTCAGCCAGGCAGAAAAGAGACCGCGCACCCCCGTCCGCTACAGCGGGGGCACGCGGTCGGTCCGGGCGGACGGACGGTCGATCGAGGGGATCGAGGGGTCGGCGTCGGTCAGCCCACCAGGGCGGGCTCACGGTGCGCGGCCGGCTGGGCCGGGGCCTTGCGTCGCTGCAGCGTGCTGCCCAGCAGGACGGCTCCCAGGCCGAGCGCGGCCCACCAGGCGAGGGTGAGCGCGGGGCCGAAGGCGGCGGCCCCGTCGAAGAACGAGACCGAGCGCATCAGCGAGGCGCCCGCGCCCGGCGGCAGCCACTGGCCGATCGTGCCGACCGGCTCCGGCAGCATCTCGGGCGCCGAGCCCGCACCGGAGAACGGGTTGCCGAGCAGCATCACGATGAACGCGCCGACACCGATGCCCCGCCGGCCGAGCAGGGCCGCGAGGCCCGCGACGGCGCCGCTCACCGCCACCGTGGACAGGCCGAGGGCGGCAGCCTCGGCCCACCAGTTCCCGGTGAACACCCCCAGCCAGCTGTCGGCGATGGTGGCGGCCGCCACGCCGACCAGGACGGCCGCGCCGGTCAACGCGCCGGCCGCGCGCCAGCCGCGCAGCCCCAGCAGGGTCACCACGGCTCCCGCGGCGATACCGGCCAGTGCCAGCGGCAGCACGCTCGACGTGAGGGCCGCGCCGCGCGGGTCGTCCGCGGAGGCCGGCACGACGTCGACCGTCGGTACCTGCGCGCCGCCGCTCTGCTGAGCCACCGCCTGCTGAAGCGTCTGGGCCACCACCGGGCTCGCGGCCGAGGCGGTCAGCAGCTTCGGGCCCCGCTCGGTGACGACGATCGCGCCGTATACGGTCCGGTCCTCGATGGCGTCCCGGGCGGCGCTCTCGTCGGCGTAACGGTGGATCTCGAAGGCTCCCTCGCGTTCTTCGAGCTGCTTCTGCACCGGTGCGGTCGCGGTCGCCGGACCCGCCACGCCCAGGGGCAGCTCCTGCGGTGCGGTCCGGGCCGCGGGCCAGGCGAAGGCCCACAGGGCGAAGGCCGCCAGGAGGGGGGTCAGTACGACGGTGACCGCGATACGGCGGCCGTGCGAGGGCGGCGACGGGGGAGGCGGTGCTGTGTCGGTGCGCGTAGCGGAGGGGACGGACATGGCGTTCCTCGATTCGGATGTGGCGGGCGCGAGGGCCCTCGACGGTCCTCGGTGGGGGCCGTCCGTCCCGGTGGGAGGGGCGGGGACCGGTCCGGAGGAGCCGTCGGACAAAAAGAAGGATCGTTCGTTTTAGGTTCTGGCGTCACTGTCCCGCCGGTGCGCGACCTTGTCAAGAAGGAATGTTCGTTTTAGTTTGCTTACATGGCCCGCGTATCCCAGGAACACCTCGACGCCCGGCGCCGCCAGATCCTCGACGGCGCGGCCCGCTGCTTCTCCCGTAACGGCTTCCACGCCACGTCGATGCAGGACGTGCTGAAAGAGGTGGACCTCTCGGCGGGAGCCGTCTACCGCTACTTCGGCGGCAAGGACGAACTGATCGCCGCCATCGTCAACGAGGTCCTCACGGGTATCCGCAACGCCTTCGAGGAGGCGGCCAGGCAGACCCCGCCTCCGCCGCCCGACGTCCTCGTGGGCTGGGCCATGGACGAGGTCCTCGGCATGGGGAGTGGCGGTCCCAAGAAGGGGGTTCTGACCTGGGAAGGAGAGGGCAACTTCCCTCGGCTGATGGTCCAGGTCTGGACGGAGACGATGCGTAACGAGGAACTGGCGGCGGTGATGCGCGATGGCTTCGCCAAGGTGCGGGCCACCTGGACGAAGATCGTCGAGGGCTACCAGGAGGCCGGGATGATGCGGGCGGACATCCCCGCCGACCATGTCGCCAGAACCATGATCGCTACCGCCCAGGGCTTCGCCGCCCAGCAGGCACTCTTCGGTTCGGCGCCCGTCGAGGTGATTCAGGACGGTCTACGGGCGCTGATGAGCGTGGAGCCGCCGCGCTCAGGGCCGTCGGCGAGCGCGGGGCCGGCACGGTGATCCGCCGAGATCCCCGCGTGGCGGTTAACGTCCCTGAAATCCCGCGCAACTAACCTGCACCACCACGTCACCAGGGGTTTTCGCGGCGGGGATGCGCAGAGTCGCGTTTTCCGGCCGTGTACCGCAGTCGCACACCGCATGAGTCACGCACGCGTGAGCCGCGCACTGCGATCGGACCCGTTGTGGTGGCTGCGGCAGCCGGACCCCGCACGGTCCGGAGCGAGGACTGTGAGGTGGACGCCGTGCAACTGACGCCGCACGAGCAGGAGAGGCTGCTCATCCATGTGGCCGCCGATGTGGCCGAGAAGCGCCGGGCCCGGGGACTGAAACTGAACCACCCCGAGGCCGTCGCTCTGATCACCTCGCACATTCTCGAAGGAGCCAGGGACGGCCGCACCGTGGCCGAACTCATGAACTCCGGGCGCAAGATCCTCACCCGCGAGGACGTCATGGAAGGCATCCCCGAGATGATCCACGACGTCCAGGTGGAGGCCACCTTCCCGGACGGCACCAAGCTCGTCACCGTCCACGACCCGATCGTCTGACGGGGGAGCGGCAGCCATGATTCCCGGAGAGATCCTCTTCGCCGACGGACCCGTCGCCTTCAACGAAGGCCTTGAGGTCACCAGGCTCACCGTCCTCAACGCCGCCGACCGGCCCGTCCAGGTCGGCTCCCACTACCACTTCGCCGAGGCCAACCCCGGTCTGGACTTCGACCGCGCCGCAGCGCGCGGCAAGCGCCTCAACGTCTCCGCCGGCACCGCCGTGCGTTTCGAGCCCGGGATCCCCGTCGACGTCGAACTCGTTCCGCTCACCGGCGCCCGTGTGGTGCCCGGCCTGCGCGGCGAGACCGGAGGTGCCCTCGATGCCTGAGATCTCGCGTGCCGCGTACGCCGATCTGTTCGGCCCCACCACCGGCGACCGGATCCGGCTCGCCGACACCGATCTGCTGATCGAGATCGAGGAGGATCGTTCCGGCGGCCCCGGACGCGCCGGTGACGAAGCCGTGTTCGGCGGCGGCAAGGTCATCCGCGAGTCCATGGGCCAGTCGCGTGCTACGCGCGCAGACGGCACTCCCGACACCGTCATCACGGGCGCGGTCATCGTCGACCACTGGGGGATCATCAAGGCCGACGTCGGCATCCGCGACGGCCGGATCACCGGCATCGGCAAGGCGGGCAACCCGGACACCATGGACGGGGTGCACCCGGACCTGGTGATCGGTCCGGAGACCGAGATCATCGCGGGCAACGGGCGGATTCTGACGGCGGGGGCCATCGACGCCCATGTGCACCTGATCTGTCCGCAGATCGCTGACGAGGCGCTCGCCTCCGGGATTACGACGCTCGTCGGCGGCGGCACCGGTCCCGCCGAGGGGTCCAAGGCCACGACCGTCACCCCCGGCCCCTGGCACCTGGCCAGGATGCTGGAGGCGATGGAGGAGTACCCCCTCAACTTCGGGCTGCTCGGCAAGGGCAACACCGTCTCCCAGGAGGCGATGCTGTCGCAGCTGCGCGGCGGGGCGCTCGGGCTCAAGCTGCACGAGGACTGGGGTTCCACGCCAGCCGTCATCGACGCCGCGCTCACCGTCGCGGACCGGACCGGCGCGCAGATCGCCATCCACACGGACACGCTCAACGAGGCAGGGTTCGTGGCCGACACGCTCGCCGCGATCGCGGGGCGTACGATCCACGCGTACCACACGGAGGGTGCGGGCGGCGGGCACGCGCCGGACATCATGACCGTGGTCTCCGAGGGCCACGTGCTGCCCAGTTCGACCAACCCGACCCGGCCCTACACCGTCAACACCGCCGAGGAACACCTCGACATGCTGATGGTCTGCCACCACCTCAACGCGGCGGTCCCCGAGGACCTGGCCTTCGCCGAGTCCCGCATCCGGCCCTCCACGATCGGGGCCGAGGACATCCTGCACGACCTCGGCGCGATCTCGATCATCTCCTCCGACGCGCAGGCCATGGGGCGGGTGGGCGAGGTCATCATGCGGACGTGGCAGACCGCGCACGTCATGAAGCGGCGTCGTGGCGCGCTGCCCGGCGACGGGCGCGCGGACAACCACCGGGTACGTCGCTATGTCGCCAAGTACACGATCAACCCGGCCCTCGCGCAGGGTCTCGCCCGTGAGATCGGTTCTGTCGAAACCGGGAAGCTGGCCGACCTGGTGCTGTGGGAGCCCGCGTTCTTCGGGGTCAAGCCGCATCTCGTCGTCAAGGGCGGGCAGATCGCCTACGCGCAGATGGGCGACGCCAACGCGTCCATCCCCACACCGCAGCCGATCCTGCCCCGACCGATGTTCGGGGCGATCGGACGGGCCCCGGCCGCCAATTCGTTCAACTTCGTGGCGCCGATCGCGATCGAGGACGGGCTGCCGGAGCGGCTCGGGCTCGGGAAGCGGTTCGTGCCGATCGAGTCGACGCGCGGGGTGACCAAGGCGGACATGCGGGAGAACGACGCGCGGCCGCGGGTGCGGGTCGATCCCGACAGCTTCGCCGTCACCATCGACGGGGAGCTCGTCGAGGCCACGCCTGCCGCCGAACTGCCCATGGCCCAGCGTTACTTCCTCTTCTGATGTCCCGTGCCGCGCTGCTCGTTCTGGCCGACGGTCGGTTCCCCGCCGGAGGGCATGCCCACTCCGGTGGGGCGGAGGCCGCGGTCAAGGCCGGCCGGGTCACCGGAGCCGCGAGTCTGGAGGCGTTCTGCCGGGGGCGGTTGCATACGGCCGGGCTGGTGGCCGCCTCGCTGGCCGCGGGCGCTGTGCTCGGGCTTGATCCGGTGGAGCTGGACGGTGCCGCGGACGCCCGTACGCCGTCGCCCGCTCTGCGGGTTGCCGCGCGGAAGCTCGGGCGGCAGTTGATGCGGGCCGCCCGGGCCACCTGGCCGTCCGCCGAACTCGACGCGCTGGCACGGGAGTTCCCCAAGGGGGCGCATCAGCCGGTTGTGCTCGGGCTTGCGGCGCGGGCCGCGGGGCTCGGGGCCGAGGATGCCGCGTACTGCTCTGTGTACGAGAGTGTCAGTGGGCCGGCGAGTGCCACTGTGCGGTTGCTGAGTCTTGATCCGTTCGATGCCACCGGGGTGTTGGCCCGGTTGGCGCCTGAGTTGGACTCTGTTGTGCGGCAGGCGGTCGATGCGGCGCGGGCGGCCGTCGACGGTGGGGTCGATGTGCTGCCTGCGGCTTCGGCGCCGATGTTGGAGATCGGGGCGGAGGTGCATGCTGCTTGGGCTGTGCGGTTGTTCGCGTCGTAGGGCCTTCATCGCCCCCGCCGCCCCTACCCGTCCCGTCCCCTGGGGGCTGCCGCCCCCAGACCCCCG
>NZ_JBFAHW010000128.1:0-29309 GCF_040654355.1 Streptomyces sp. NPDC050704
GATGGCCAGCGGCGACAGGGCCCGCCACCGGCTCTCCCGATCCGGAGACCGGCAGCTCAACTCCGTTCTCCACACCATCGCCGTTGTCCAGATTCGCATGCCCAACTCGCCCGGGCACACCTACTACCAGCGGAAACTCTCCGAAGGAAAGACTCCCAGGGAAGCCAAACGCTGCCTGAAACGTCGCCTGGCCGATCATGTCTGGAAAGTCATGCTCGCCGACGAACGACGAGCCCAACCTCTTGCCGTCACGCCTTGACAGACACAGAGGCACCCCCGTCGTTCGGGAGGTAGTCGGCGGCGTTCCCGCAGGGTCGTCGACAAAGGGCCGTCTGCGAGCATGTCGGCGAAGGAGTACTCCACCTTCGCGACGACTTCCTTCAGGCTGCATGAGCCGTCGACCAGCAGCTCGCGGTACATGCCGCCGCCCATCATGGCCTCGACCGCGCCCGCCCGGGACGGCTTCGCGCAATCCTCACGCCACTCGAGCAACCGCTTGAGTCCA
Organism: Streptomyces sp. NPDC050704; assembly: GCF_040654355.1. Classification (NCBI taxonomy): domain Bacteria; kingdom Bacillati; phylum Actinomycetota; class Actinomycetes; order Kitasatosporales; family Streptomycetaceae; genus Streptomyces; species Streptomyces sp. NPDC050704. The sequence goes on from NZ_JBFAHW010000128.1 coordinate 506, forward strand.
GCGAAGTCGGCAGCCACGGCGTCCGCGCCGCGCGTGTACTGGTCCGGCGAGAGTGTGAGGCCGAGCAGGGCGAGTGGGCGTGGTGGGCCACGGGAGTTGGCGCGGAGTGCGGCGGCGATGTTCCGGTCGATCCACGCCTGAGGGTGCTGCGGCGATGCCTGACTTGAAAGGGGGCGGATTTCGAATGCCGGGCCATCCATGAGGCCGGTCGGGGCGAAGTCCGGTCCCTGGCGCACGCCGCGGCCGACCGCAAGAACCGGGCCTTCGATTGAACCGTTGGTGCCGTAGGACCGTCGTCGCTCGCCAGGAAGGTCACAAGGCGACTCGGGCAGGACCGTCCCGCACACCGTGACGGATTGAGGCCGCCCGATGGGCAGACGGAGCCGCATCCGACGCCACCCGTCTCTTCATCAACGGTCGGAAAGCGGAGTCAGCATGGATGAGGATGAGCAGAGAGGTGCTGTCATGGGACAGTTCGAAGGAAAGACCGCCGTTGTCACCGGCGGAAGCACCGGCATCGGTCTGGCGACGGCCATACGGCTGGCGGGTGAGGGTGCGCACGTGTTCGTGACCGGCCGGCGCAAGGCCGAACTGGACGCGGCCGTCGAGACCATCGGCTCGGCGGCAACCGGCGTTCAGGGCGACATCTCCGACCCCGCCGACCTGGACCGGCTGTTCGCCGCGGTCCGCGACCGCGGGCAGGGGCTCGACGTGCTGTTCGCGAACGCCGCGATCGCCTCGTTCGCGACGCTGGAGCAGGTCACTGAGGAGCACTTCGACCAGATCTTCGGCGTCAACGTCCGGGGAACGGTCTTCACCGTCCAGAAGGCGCTGCCGTTGCTCAACGACGGCGCCACGGTGGTCCTGACCGGCTCGAGCAACGGCGTCCGTGGCGGGGAGGCGTTCGGCGTCTACGCGGCGTCCAAGGCGGCCATCCGCTCCTTCGCCCGGACCTGGGCCAACGAGCTCAAGGGCCGGGGCATCCGGGTCAACACCGTCGCCCCAAGCCCCATCGACACCCCCGGGCTCGCCGGCCTCGCCCCCGAGGAGATCGGAGCCGCCGACTTCACGGCTCACCTCGCCGGCACGGTCCCGCTGGGCCGGTTGGGCCGCCCGGAGGAGGTCGCCGACGCGGTGCTCTTCCTCGCTTCAGCGCAGAGCAGCTTCGTCACCGGCGTCGAGCTCGCCATCGACGGCGGCCTCAACCAGGTCTGAACTGGGAAACGGCCTGGAAACGGCGAACGACCGGGACCACCGCATTGATCCCGGTCGTTCCGCGGCCAGAAGCCGTGCGAGGCGACGCACGACGACCTGGTTACCGTCATGACCCGGATCCGCAAGCTGGCCTACGCGATCCTGGACGGCATGCTGATCCTGTGTGACCGGGTCGCGGATCAAAGCCCTACTACTCCGGCAAACACCGATATGTCGTAAACGTGAGTACGTTCGCGGACAAGGCCTGCCAGGGCGCCGACGGCAGCATCCGCACACCGTTCAAACGGCTCCGCTACCGGCCGAAACTGTCCCGCCGACAGAAGAGCGTCAACAGAACACACGCCCGGATCCGCGCCCGGGGCGAACCCGCCAACGCGACCCTCAAAGGCTGAACGATCCTGACCAAGCCGCGCTACTGCCCACGCCGCGCCACGGCGATCGTGCAGGCCGTTCTCGTCCCGCAGCCGCAGTTACGTGGGCCGGTGGCCTCGACGACGGCAGTGGCTGAGACGGGCGCGGTATTGATGGCGACGCCGCCGATGTGACCAGTGCAGAGGTAGCTCTCGGGCGGCCGCCGCCCCGGTGATGCGGTCCTGACTTCTGCCGGAGGAGTCCTGGAACGCCGTCGTGGACACGGCTGACACACCGCCGACGACCAGCAGGAGAGCGAGCAGAAGCGATCGAAGTGGTCGAAGTGGTCGAGGTGATTTCACGTGCACGGAACACGCCTCTCAAGTCGGGGATCATCTGCGCACGCACTATGTATGTGTGTAGCGAACGGTTCACGAGGCGCGCAGTTCTTGACGAGGGCTGATCGGAAGCCGGGCGATGTTGAACTGTTCGCCCCGGTGACCCGTTGTGTCTGCGGGGTTCGAGCAGTGTCGCTGCGGTAAGCGCGACCACGTGGGGTGACCGCGGCCATCGCCCAGTACACGCATGAGCTCCTGCCCGACTTCGACCGCGAGTGGCACGGATTGCAGCGCTACGGGCGACCCTGCTGGAATGCGTGAACCAGGCCGACCGTGTCGGCCGTGCTCTCGACGACCTCCACGCCGATCTGCGGCGCGCTGCCGGCGGGGAGGTTCTGCCGAAGCGAGCCCCTCATCGCCGACTACACGCCCCTCATCGAACGCCTCACCCTGGGCAGGGAATTCGCCTTCCGGCTGACCGCCAACCCTGTCCAGTCCGTGCACCGGCCCACCAAACCCAGTGCCGAACAGGCGGCCCGCCTCACGCCCGGCACCGAACCCTCCGACGTAACCCGCAGGCCCCGCGGTTTCCGCGTCGCCCACCGCACCGCCGACCACCAACTCGGCTGGCTGCTCACCAGAGCCGAACGCCACGGTTTCACCATCCCCACCACACCAACCACCCCGCCCGCCCCCGCCCTGAACACCGACAACACCTCCCCACCCCCGCCGCCCGCCGTCACCCTGGTCGCCCGCGACATCCTGCGCTTCCGTAAGCACACCAACGGCCCTCGCGTCACCATCTCCACCGCCACCTTCCAGGGGCGGCTCCGCGTCACCGACCCCGACGCCCTGCGCACTGCCCTGCTGACCGGCATCGGCCCCGCCAAGGGCTACAGCCAAGGCCTGCTCACCCTCGCCCCGCTCCCGACGGAGACCACACACCCTTGAACGGTGGGCACATCGACCTTCGGTTCACCGCCACGTGCAGTGAACCGTCCGGGGAGCACTCGCGTTCGGATAAGCGACCCCCCGGCAATACGCATGGAGAAGTCCCGAGCCCAAGAGGCCGAAGCATCAGCGCGAACAAAGGAACTCAGTTGAATTTGCGTTCACTTGTCCCGATCCATCGGAATGAGAGGGAGAGCCGCTCCTCCCCGGAGGGGGCGCCCGAGGAGACGAGCACGTCATCGCTTTCACGGAGAGGTGTTCTGGCCGCGTCCGTCGGGGCTCTGCTCGCCGCAGGATGCACCAACGGTGAACAACAAAACGCCGGTGCCGGCCCCAGCGAAGGAAATCCCGCCGACGAACTGTCCGGCCAGCTGGGAGCCAACTTCAACGAGCACGCCGACAGCGTGACATTCGACGAACTGCGTGGTCTCTCCGCGAGCTGGCTTCGGGGATTCGTCCCGATGCCCGAGGTCAAGGCCGACGCCTCGCAACAGCGTGCCGTCAAGTTGCTCATCGACGCACATGACCAAGGCTTCGGCACGGTGCTCTCGCTGAAGTTCCCGTTCCACCACCAGCCGATCCCCCGCCCGGACACTCAGGCCATGACCGCGGAACTCACCCGGGTCGACAAGGTCCTGCAAGCCGTTCTCGACACCGTCGACGTGCTGACCATCGGCAACGAACCGTTCATCGAGAGCCGTCCCCAGGACATCGCCTCGGACACCATGAACACGTACTACGAGACCGTCGCGGCGCACGTCATCGCCTACCGGAAGAAGCACTTCCGCTCGGGCTGCCGGACCCGCCTCTACATGGGAGCGCTGAACCGCCTCGGTCAGCCGGACGAACGGACGAGGGCCACCGCCCGCTGGCTGTCCTTCACACAGGGGACCCCGGAGATCGAAGGTGTGGACATCCACCCCCATGTAGCCGCTCCGGAAAAGGTTCAGCCGTTCCTCGACTACATACTGCCCCGGCTCCGTAAGGACCAGAAGTTCCTGGTCACCGAGTTTTCCCTGATCCACCTCTGGAAGAAGCACCTCAAAGACACCATCCCCGCCGAGTTCGCACGCCGTTACGACTTCCCGCCGGACACTCCGGTCTGGAAGATGATCAGCGAAGCAATCGACCGCCCGGTGCCGGAGGAGCAATGGCACGACTTCCTCGCAATGAGCCCCTGGTTCGAGAACAACAAGCACTTCCTGCGGGACCAGATGCGCCGATTCCGAGACACCGGACGCCTCGCTGTGGCGACATACGGCGTCACCCAGTCCGAGGCCATGGCACGGAACTTCGGTCCGGACAAGCAACCCTGGCTACTGAACAGCCTCTACGCCAACCAGACCGCCAAGCCACCTCACGGCGACCTGCCGGCCCGCAGCTACGGGTTCTTCGACGACTTCCGTGCCCTCCAGCGGACACAGGACCGCCGGCCGGTGCGAACGCCAAGAGTCGCCACATGAGACACACTGCCGAGCGACTTGCCGTCCGGGACCGGAACAGGATCCCGCAGAAGCGCCGTTCTCTTCTCTCTTGAAGTGGCTGCGGAACATCCGATCCCGACGGATGGCGTCCCGTACGCGGCACCGGGCCCATCCTCAATGTGCTCGACGTCCTGCACGCCGACCGCCTCGCCCTGTGCATCCACGACGGCGATCTCCAGCGGGAACTGACCTACGACGGGCTGCGGGCCGCCGAGGCCAAGGGCAACAAGGATGGTCGACGGCCGGCTGTCACGAGCAAGACGATCGCCGACGTGCGCGCCGCATACCTCGTCGGCCAGACCATCGCCGCCCTGGCCCGCGAGCACGGCGTCAGCCGCGGCGCCGTTCGCACGGCCGTCACCGACCTCATGCCCGAGCACGCCGCAGCCGACGAAGGCACCACGGCCCCGGAACTGCCCGTCTCCCTCGACATGCCCGGCAAGCTCGCCGGCTTCCTCCGCGCCACCGAGCTGGACGACGCCGAGCGGGCCGCGCTCAACCACGGCGTGACGGTACGGCGCGGCCAGGGCTACACGCTGCGCGTCACCACCTCGCCCGCGGTCCACCGCCAACGCCTCGCCCGCCGCCAGCCCCTTGACGGGGCCCAGTGCACCCCGGCGGTCCCCGCGCAGCGCAAGCCCGCGGGAGTACCAGAACCGCACCAACACCCTCGTGGCAGACGCCCAGCGCTGAGCAGTCAGCGCCAGCCCACAAGGCTCATCCAGGGGGTAGGTCTGCATGAGATGTCTCTCCATCACGTTGCCCCTTCATCCACCGTCCTCCTCCAGCACGCGGCTCGCTACCGAAGGAGCCGCAGCCCCGAGTACGTCATGGCTGCTGAAGTGGGCGAGTCGCGCTGATGGCGTTTGGCTGCGCCTGACCTACCGCGCGAGCGCCGCCTCCCACCTGGAGCGCTGCCTGCGGAAGGTGCCGCAGGCGCTCTTCCCTGCCTTCCGTCCGCTCCCGCTCACGGCCGGGGCGTGCCCGGACGAACCGGACCCCGTGTACTGGCGGAACAGGTGGAGACGTCCCGCATCCTCCTCGATCTCGCCACGCTGATCCTGCGCTGGGACAATGCGTCCGACAGAGACTGAACCCACCGTCAGATCGAGACTTCTTACTCCGGCTCCGCGAGCGCTTCCAACATCCCGCGGTCGGGGAGTGGGGTGGCGGTGAAGATGTGGTCGGGGTCGTAGGAGTCCTTGGCCGCCATCAAGCGGGCGGCATGGGTGCCGTAGGCGTGCGCGATCTGTTCGTGCTGGTCGGGTCCGAGGAAGTTGGGGTAGCCGCCGGGCAGCGCGTGCGGTGCCAGGGCGGTGCTGACGTCGTCGGCCCAGTCCCTGTACGCTCCGTGGTCCTCGTCCGGCCCACGACCGGCCGCGATCTCCACCGCGAGGTGGCCGGTGCGCAGCCCGAAGGCGGTGTCGTCGACGCCGACACGGGTGGCGGCGCCGTGGAACTGGCGCAGGCCGATCCCCGCCCCCGGCCCGGGACGTTTCTCCGCCGAGCCGATCAGCAGGTCGATGAGGTCGGGCGTCAGGGCGGCGACGCTGCGGGTGCGTATGTCCCAGTGCATCCCGTCAGGTACGTGCTGGTCGAACTGCTCCAGCAGGTCCTTCTGGGTGGTCGGACCGACGGTGCTCGTCAGCGGGGTGCCGAGCCCCAGGACATCAGCGAGGGCGGCGTCGGCATACTGGGGCTCACCGGACCAGACCAGCACGACCAGCAGGCACGGCCGACGTCGGGGACGAAGGACATCTCCAGCAAGAGGGTCAGCCCGTCGGGTGCGTCGGCGACCAGCTCCGCGTAACGGGCCAGCACTGTCGCCGCTTCCTGCCAGGGGAACAGGACCATGCCGCCGACCAGACCGCGATCAGGGTGCAGGCGGACGCGCATCTGCGTCACCACGCCGAAGTTCCCGCCGCCGCCGCGCAGCGCCCACAGCAGTTCCGGGTCGTCGTCGGTCGAGACGAGCCGGCCGTCGGCGAGCACGACCTGTGCGCTCAGCAGGTTGTCGGCGGCCAGGCCGGCCGTGCCCAGCAGCGGGCCGTAGCCCCCGCCGAGGGAGAGCCGGCCATGCCGCCGACATACTGGCCGATCGTATTGAGTCGGGGCGGACTGCGGCCCGATCCGCTTGCCGGTGTGTACGTCGGCGACGGGCACGTCGGCTGCCGGCGCGCGGACAGCCGCTTGGGCGCCAAGGCCCGCCACGCCGAGCACGGCGCAGGACGCGGGCGACGCGACGCCGCCCGCGGACGAGTAACGGGGCGGTCTTCGTCTCCTCATCTCCCGGTCACCCGATCTGGCCCGCGGTCCAGCAGTCCGGCTTGTCCGGCCGACCGCATGTGGACAGGGCGGTCAGCGTGCGGTGCAGCACGGCCCGCCGGTCCTCGGGCAACTCGGCCGCCGTGTTGGTCAACTGGTGAGGATCGGCGGCCAGGTCGTGGTACTCCACCTCGCCCGTCGCGTACTCCACGTACAGCTCGTCGGCCGTGCGGATCGCCTTGTAGGAGCCCGGCTGCGCGTTCCCCGGCCCGGCCACGGCATCCGGATCCCGGGACGTAGTGGCAGCGTGCGAGGTGTGCTCCAGGAATGCCGCGTCGCGGGCCCAGCCGTCCGTTTCGCCGCGCCACAGCTGGGCCATCGACCGGCCGTCGCTCGCACCCGGCGTCAACCCGGCCAGCGAAAGGAAGGTGGCGTACATGTCGGTGTTCTGCACCAGTTCCCTGCGGGTCGCCCCTGCCTTCACCTCCGGCCCGGCCACCAGGATCGGCACCCTGGCGTCGTGGTCGTACGGAGTGCCCTTGCCTTGCAACAGCCGGTGCTCACCGAGGTGAAAGCCGTTGTCGGAGCCGAAGACGACGTAGGTGTTGTCCGCCACGCCCAGCTTGGTCAGGTGCGCCCTGAGCCGCTTGATCATGTCGTTGAGCGACTGCATCATCTGCACCCGCAGCCGGTGGTTACGGTCGATCGCGGTCTTCTCGTCCGCGGTCAGCGCGCTCTCGCGCAGCCACTGCGGCCCGTCGGCGACGGTGCGGTCGAAGGAGCCGTCGCGCGGCGCCTTGACGTCGTTGCAGTCCACGGGGCCGCAGTCGCCGGCGAAGCCGGCGTCCGGATTCGCCCGGTCGCGAGGCGCGGGTACGAACGGCAGCTTCGCGTTCCGCGCCACCGCCGAGTGCGGAGCGAAGGGGGAGACCTCCAGGAAGAACGGCTGGTCCGCGTGGTCGTTCACCGACCGGTTCAGGAAGGCCACGGCCTTGCCGGACAGCAGATCGGTGAGGTACGTGTCCTGGTAGTGCCGCCGCTTCTTGTTGCCGTCGACGGCCTCCGTCATGGGGTAGTTCATCTGGCCGTAGCCGCCTTTGCCGGCAACGTGCCATTCGTTCCAGCCCGGCGGCACGTAGTCGGCCGGGTAGTCGTAGTCCCAGGCGGGGTCGGCGCCCTCGGGCCGGTATTCGTTGAGGTACTTGCCCATCTTGCCGGTGCGGTAGCCGGACTTGCGCAGTGCGGTGGCGTACGTGCGGTCCTCGTCGTCGAGGAAGGCGCCAAGGCCGCCGTCCCCGAACTGCGAAGTGTTCGTCAGCACTCCGGTGTTGTGCGGCATCCTGCCGGTCAGGCCGGAGGCCCGGGACGAGCAGCACAGGGAGTCGGCGAAGACGTAGTTGGCCATCGTGGTGCCCTGCTGCCGCAGCTGCGCCGCCTCGGTCATGTAGCTGAGCAGGTCGGCTGACATGTCGTCGACCTGGATGTAGACGATGTTCGGCCGTTCCGCGGCGGGTCGTTCCGCGTCCGGGGAACCTTCGTCGGCGATGACGGCGGCTGCCGTCACGCCGGCCGCCGTCAGCACCAGGGCGAGCCCCACGACAGCCGCGTTTCTCAGTCGCTTACGGATGAGTGCACCTCGCATCCCTCGGTGGTCGCATCGGTCCGTCCGCCGCTCGGCCCGGTACCTCGATCAAAGCAACGGCGCAAGCGGGGAAGGCAATGTCAAGTGGCTCTGCCTCTCCGCCTCCAGGGCATGCCCTCGGCGTAGGAGGCCATGGAGGCCATGACGTTGGTGACGCCGCATTCGATCTCCGGATGGCGGCGCAGCTGGCTGAGCACGCCTTCTCGGGAGATCGGATCCGAGGCATTGACTGCCACGGGGATCTCCCCGTGCTGCCTCGGGTGCCCGGACGAGCGAACGCCGGAATCAGCCTTAGGTGCTCCTGCCTGGGGCCGCTGTTGCCCCAGCTGGTGCTCCGTGGACGCCCGGACATGGTTCGTGCGGCCTCCGGTGTCAGCATGTGCCGAAGGTCCGACTGCCTGCCACCGGACGGTGACGGTGACTCGACGGCACTGCTCGACGTTGGTTCGGGCTCATGGTCGAGAAGCACCTACGTGTCCGGCGTCCAAGTGGTTCATTTCTGCCGCCGTGCACCCGGCACCGGTCCAAGTGACCATCCCCGGCATCGGCCCCGCGGCGGCTCAGATCATCATCGCTGAGACGCACCGTCACCGTCGCGGAAAGCACCAGCTCACCGCGAGTTCGAGACCCTACAGACGCTGTCGGCGCCACCCCCTCGGCTCCGGATACCTCGGAGGCCCCAGTGGACATGACCGTCGTGCTTTCTCTCGGCGGTTCGGGCTTGGTCGGTGCATGGCCACCACGTGCTCGCGCCGCGCACGATTCACCGGCCGCCGGCCCGCGACCCCGGCGTTCGACGCGGCCCGGGAGTTGAACCGTTCGTCCCGACGGCTCGTTGTCCCTCGTGTCAGCACCTCGACCGACAGAGGCACCCTCCCCCGAGGTCAGATCAGCCGATTGATCAACACCTCAGCGGCCCATCACCTCACCGCCCCTCGACGAGGACGTCGCCTACGCCGCCGCCCGGCCGCCACCGGCACCTCGGTCGAACGGCACGTCCAACCCGGGCTGCCCGCACGCATTCGACCACCTGGCCCCGGAGCCCGACGTCGCTCACCGCGCCAGGGCCGACCGACTGCGCGCTCTGACCAGCTTCTGACCGGTCGGTCGAGAAGTCCCCACTTCACCGAGTCCCCAACTCGTCAAGTCCCCACCCTCACCCTCACCCGAAGAAGGTCATCATGAGCTCCCAGGATCATCAGGATCAGAAGGTCGCCGTCATCACCGGCGCTTCGCAGGGCATCGGCGCCGGCCTCGTCGATGCCTATCGCAAGCTCGGCTACGCCGTCGTCGCCACCTCGCGCACGATCGCCCCCTCCAACGACGCGGGGGTCCTGACCGTCCAGGGTGACATCGCCGATCCCGGCACGGCCGAACGCGTCATCGCCGCCGGCGTCGAACGGTTCGGACGTATCGACACCCTGATCAACAACGCGGGCATCTTCCTCGCCAAGCCCTTCACCGACTACACCCGGGACGACTACGCCGCCGTGACCGGTGTGAATCTGGCCGGCTTCTTCCGCACCACCCAGCTGGCCATCGAGCAGATGCTCGCCCAGGGCGGCGGCCATATCGTCAACGTCACCACCAGCCTGGTCGACAACGCCGACTCCAACGTCCCCTCCGTGCTTGCATCGTTGACCAAGGGCGGCCTGCAGTCCGCCACCAAGTCCCTCGCCATCGAGTACGCCACGCGCGGCATCCGTACCAACGCCGTCTCCCCGGGCGTCATAAAGACCCCCATGCACCCCCCGGAGACCCATGAGGCCCTCGCCGTCCTGCATCCGGTCGGCCGGATGGGCGAACAGAGCGACATCGTCGACGCGGTGATCTACCTGGAGAACGCGCCGTTCGTCACCGGCGAGATCCTCCACGTCGACGGCGGCATGAGCGCGGGCCGCTGACCCGCAAGACCCTGCTCGCGATGCGTGACAGGCAGGCCGCGTCAGCGGGTGGTGCCCGAAGGTCTTCTTCCAGGTCGCGGCGGCGTCCTGCTTCTCGGAGTGCGCCAGGACGAGGACACCGTCCAGGTCGGCGATCACCTGCCCGCCCGCGTCCGGTGCCGCTTCACCGGCCAACTCCAGGCATGGTCGCGTACTTCGGCGCGGGCGGTGCGCAGCGCTGCCAGTACCCGCTGCCCGCGCCGGCGCCGGTTCGCTGATCAGCCGGGAGACCGGACCGCACCACTGGAGTACGCGTCACGGCCTGCTGCCCCGCCGCCACCGGCACCGAGTACTTCGGTGTCCTCGGCAACGACGAGGAGGCACGTTTCGGTCGCAAGCGGCTGTCGAGAGCGCGCTGGGGCCCAGGCACCCGGATCCGTCCGCGAAGAGCATCGGCTGAGAATCACGCCCGCGTCCTTGCCCCGTCTCGCCCTCCGTTCTGTCTCTCCACCGTTCCATCTCTCCACCGTTCTGTTTTTCCGCTGTCAGCAAGTCGGAAGGTTCCAACGGATGTCCCACACACTCGTCATCGGCGGCTCACAAGGCCTCGGCCGCCATATCGCTGAGCATTTCACCAAGGAGGGCGGCCGCGTCACCCTCACCAGCAGGGACGCGTCGAAGGCGGAAAAGGTCGCCGCCGAGATCGGAGGCGCGGTCACCGGGCTCGCCGTCGACCTCAGTCGCCCGGAGAGCATCGAACAGGCACTGGCACCGGTGAAGACCGTGGATCACTTGGTCATCACGGCCATCGAGCAGGCGGCGAACTCACTGCAGTCCTTCAGCGTCGAGGACGCGCTGCGGGCGACGACGGCCAAGGTCGTGGGATACCTGGAAGCGGTCCACACCCTCACGCCGCGCTTCGCTCCCGGAGCTTCCATCGTCTTGTTCGGTGGCCTCGCCAAGGAACGCCCTTACCCGGGCTCCACGGTCGTGACGGCCGTCAACGGCGCAGTCTCGGCGCTGGTACGCACCCTGGCCGTGGAGCTGGCACCCATCAGGGTCAACGCCCTGCACCCCAGCCTCGTGGGAGACAGCCCGCAGTGGCGGGACAGGCCACAGCCCCCTCAGGTGACGCGCACCCCCATCGGACGGCCGGTCACCATGGCCGAGGTGACCGACGCCACCGTGTTCCTGCTGCGCAACACGGGCGTGAACGCCGTGGACCTCTACCTCGACGGCGGCCTGATGGTCAGCTGACGCGTCCTGCCGGTTCGAAGACACACCCCGCGCGGCGGGCGGCCCACGCTCGGCATGTCGGCGTCGCTCCCGCATGGTGGCCGTGCACCGGGCCCGATGACCGTGCGCACCCCCGCCGATTTGCCTGGGCACACCGGGGAAGCACAGCCGTGAGGCCGGGCGGCAGCCGCTCGACGCGGTCGGCTGCCGCTCGCCCGGCCCGCACGCCGTCGCGTGGGTCGCTTCGGTTCGCGTGCTGCGCTGGTGCCGTACGTACGCGGCCGGAAGATTCCGCCGAACGCCCAGAACACCGCGGGCGGGGCGGGGGCTCAAGTCACGGGCGGCAGACCCGGGCCGGTGGTGCCGAGCGGCTCCCGGGAGATGATCTGCGAGACGGGCCAATCGATGCCCTGGGGCGGCCACGACTGGCCCGTCTTCTGCAGGAAGGAGGCCGGAGGCTCGACCAGCGGCTGCTGGGTGCCCTCGGGGATCATCGTGGCCCAGGTGAGGTCCTTCGTGCGATCGTCGAACTCCGCCCGGATCTGCTCGAGCAGATCCGGCTGGGTGATGAGGTCGACGGCGGAGGCGGCGAGGTAGCGGGCCGCGGACAGCATGCCCTGGTGACCGATGTTGGTGGTGGCGGCGGAGGTCACCGCCCAGCTGTGGTTGGGCAGTCCGGCCGGGATCGTGGCGACGAGCGCGACCAGGGTCGGCGTCTGACAGCTGACGTCCGCGGTGTCGATGAGCCGCCGCCGTCGGCGGCGAGCGCCGGGGTCAGTCGGCTGGTCAGCCGTACGGCACTGAGGTAGCTGAAGTCCAATTCCCGCTGCCAGTGCTCGTCGGGGATGGCTGCCGTGCCCTCGACGAATGTGGTGGAACCGCCGCCGACGCTGTTGACGAGAACGTCGAGTCCGCCTGGTTCGCCGAGGACGGCGTCGGCCCCGGCCTGCGCGCCGGCCACGCTGCTCAGGTCCGCCCGCACGTGCTTCACGCCCGCGGGCGTCGGGTCGGATGCCACCGGCCGGAACACGGCCGGCTCGGCCCGTAGCAGGCCCACATCGGCCAGGCAGCCTCCGCCCGGGGCGCTTGGGCGGCCCGGTCTCGGCGCGCTGGGTGAACCCGATCCGGGTGGACTTCGTAGTGCCGACGGATGCCCCACTCCGGGGCCTGGGACTGATCATTCGACCGGCCTGCAGAGCCACCTACGAGAGCGAGCGCGGCGTGACCAAAAAGCACCTGCCACTCCGATCGGGACAGCACGTCGTCATCACAGGCGGCTCGTCCGGCCTGGGCCTGGAGGTCGCTCACCAATTGGCGCCCCGCGGCGTCATCCTGACCCTGCTTGCGCGCGACCTCGACAAACTTGAGGCTGCTCGCAAGGAGATCGTCGCCCGGAGACCGGATGCCGACGTCGCTGTCGTCGCAGTCGACGTGGCGGACGGTGTCGCGCTGAACGAGGCGTTCACACGGAGCGCGGCCAGGACAGGCGGCCTCGATGTCCTGGTGAACTGCGTGGGGACCGTCCGCGAGGGCTACTTCGAGACGCTGGCAGACGACGACTACCGAGCCGCCATGGAGACCAACTTCTTCGGGACCGTGAACGCGATCCGTGCCGCGCTGCCCTCGCTGAAGGAGTCCCGCGGCCGGGTCGTCAACATCGCCTCGGTCGGAGGACTGGCCGGCGTCTTCGGATTCACTCCGTACTGCGCCTCCAAGCACGCCCTCGTGGGGTTCACCAACTCCCTGCGCTTCGAGCTGGAACCCCAAGGCGTCACCGTGCAGTTGGTCTGCCCCGGCGAGTTCGACAGCCCGATGGTCGCCGCGCTCGAGACCACCCGAACGCCCGAGAACCGCGTGCAGACGCACGCCATCCCCAAGATCCCTGCGAAGCAGATCGCACGCGAGATCGTCAACGGTATCGATGCCGGCACGGGCGACATCGTGCCCGGCCGCTGGACCCGATTCTTCGTGACGGCCCTCCGGCTCGCTCCGGGCATCTCCAGTGCCATGGTCCGGCGACGCATCGCCGGCGTCTACCAGGGCCCACCGCGCGGACACTGACGTCCATGGAACGGTGCCGCTCCAGCTCGGCCTGGCGGCGCCCGAGCAGTGACAGGCCCGTCGCCTTCCTCCGACTCCGGGCCGACTTCGTACGTGCCGAACGGGCCCGGCTCACCCCGCGCGCCCCCAGCAACATCCCGTCATCCCGACCTTCCCACCCACGCGACCCGAGGAATCACCATGGCCACCATGGACCGTAACGAGAACCCGCCCCGCTTCGACGACCTGCGCGCGCTGTTCGTCAACTGCACGCTCAAGCGCTCGCCCGAGATCAGTCACACCGAGGGGCTCATCGACAAGAGCCGCACCGTGATGGAGAAGAACGGCGTCGCCACCGAGCTGATCCGCGCTGTCGATCACGACATCGCCATCGGTGTCTGGCCCGACATGACCGAACACGGCTGGGAGACCGACGCCTGGCCGTCGCTGTACGAGCAGGTGATGGCGGCCGACATTCTCGTGCTGTGCGGACCCATATGGCTCGGCGACAACAGCTCCGTGATGAAGCAGGTGATCGAGCGTCTTTACGCATGCTCCAGCAGCCTCAACGAGCAGGGCCAGTATGCGTATTACGGTCGGGTCGGGGGTGCTCTTCTCACCGGGAACGAGGACGGTGTGAAGCACTGCGCCATGAACATTCTCTACAGCCTGCAGCACCTCGGGTACACCATCCCGCCGCAGGCCGACGCCGGGTGGATCGGTGAGGCGGGCCCCGGGCCCTCGTATCTGGATCCTGACTCCCACGCCCAGGACAACGACTTCACCAACCGCAACACCGCCTTCATGACCTGGAACCTGATGCACATGGCGGCGATGCTCAAGCGCGCTGGGGGCATCCCGGCGTACGGCAACCAGCGCTCCGGCTGGGACGCGGGACTTCGCTTCGACTTCCCCAACCCCGAGTACCGCTGAATGTGCTCGCCGGGTCGACTTGATCGCACGCCGACCCGGCGGTGGGCTGCCCGCCAAGTCCCCACCCACCGGCTGGCTGGTGGGTGCGGGGGCGGCGACCCGACCGACCGCGTCGACCTGGAACCGCCATCGCTGGTGTTCTCCTTCGACCACCGCGTACGGGTGATCGGAGACGGGACGTGACGACCACGACGTACTCGGGAGGCCGGCCATGAGAGGCTCCGTCGACGGCCTCGGTTCCTCCGCACCCCTCGGCACGATGCTCCCGGCCGTCTTCGCCGATGACGATCTCGCCCAGCGCTTCGTAGCGGGGCTCGACGACGTCCTCGCGCCGATCCTGAACGTACTCGACTGCCTGGACGCCTACTTCGCCCCCGCACTCACCCCGGTCGACTTCGCCCAGTGGCTCAGCACCTGGGTCGGTGCCGAGACCGACGGCACCGAACCCGAGTCACGGCTGCGTGCCGCCGTGGCGGCGGCCACGCTGCACCGCGTACGGGGCACACCGCGTGGCCTGTCCGAAGCGGTACGGCTCGCGTTCGGCGCCGAACCGGAGATCACGGAGAGCGGCGGCGCCGCCTGGAGCGCGCGACCCCGGGGCCCCGTCCCCGGCAGCCCCCGCCCCCGCCTCCACGTCGCCCTCCGGCTGCCCGCCCCCACCCCGGCGGACGCCTATCGCCTGGACACTCTCGTGGCCGCCGCCCGTCCCGCGCACATGCCTTACACCGTCACTGTGACCGCCGCCGAAAGGACCACGGAACGATGACCACGCAGAACTGCGGCGAGTGCGGCACCCGCGCGGAACCGGGGCAGTCGTTCTGCGACTCCTGCGGTGCCGTCCTCCGCTGGGACCCGGCCGGTGCCCGCACCGGCCCTCCGGCAGCCGCCGACGCCGGTTCCGGCTGGGACGCCTTCTCCCGCCCCGGCGGCACCGGCGTGTCCGGCACCGGTCTGGCCCGCCCGGCACACCGCCCGCGGGACACGGACACGCACGGGACGCCCACCTCCGGCCCAGGGGACGACGCCCGCGACACCGGCCCGACGCCGGCACCCGCCGATGCCGACATGCCGGCTACTCCCTCCGGCCTGCCCCGGCGCCACCCCTCCGGCGTGGTCCCGGGGCCCTCCGAGGAGCGGGACACCGCCGAGAGGACAGGAGCGTCCCGGTCCGCCCCCGACGCTCAGGGCGTGGGGGACGCCGATCCCGACATCCCGATGTCCCCCACCCCGGACGGCCTCCCCCCCCTCCCCCCCCGGGCGACATGTCCGACCGCGCCCGTTCTCTTGTCGTCCCCGTCACAGACCCGGAGGCCACCCCGCCCGCACCCTCCGCGGCCGTGGCCCCGGTTCTGCCCGGCCGACCCGACACCGAGCGGCCCCACGTACGAGCCCCTGGGCCCCAGCAGGAGGCCGAGGGCGGCCCGCCCTGCTCCTGGTGCGCCACCCCGAACCGCCCCGACCGCAGCAGGCCGAGATCACCGACCGGTTCCGCCGCGGCAAGCACCACCAACGGCCGTGTGACGGACGGCAACTGCTCCACGCGGTGGACGAACTGCTCCTCCAGCGCGTCCACCACACCGGCCCGGCCACGCCGCGGGCCGGGCACCCAGAACGGCCCCGCATCCTGTGCGAACTCCAGCAGCGCCAGCGGGTTGCCGCGTGCCTCGGCCAGGATCCGGTCGAACACCTCGGCATCCAGCCCGGCATGCGCCGCCGCCCCCAGTACGGCCCGGGCATCCTCGTCGTTCAAACCCGCAAGGGGCAACCGCGGAAGAGCGGCGAGGCCGGCCACCGAGCCGACATCACGCGCGGCGAACACCACCGCGATCCGCTCGACGGCCACCCGCCGGGCCACGAAGACCAGCGCCTGCCGCGAAGCGTCATCGATCCACTGAGCATCGTCCACCACGCAGCACACCGGACGCTCCCGCGCCGCCTCCCGCAGCAGCCCCAGCACAGCGAGTCCGACGGTCAACGGCTCAGGTGATGTCTGCTCACCGAGACCGAACACCGCCTCCAGCGCCCTCCGCTGAACTGTAGGAAGCCCCAGACGGTATTCCAGAACCGGTGCGCACAGCTGGTGCAAGGCACCATGGAGAAGGTCCTGCTCGAACTCGGTGCCCGCGGCGCGCAGCACCTCAAACCCATCCAGCGCCCCCACCGCCTCGTCGACGAGCGCCGACTTACCGATCCCCGCCTCGCCGGCCACCACGACCGCCCCACCATGCCCGGCGGCCGCCGAGGTCACCAGTCGGTCGATCTCACACCGCTCTGCTTGTCGGGCGACGAACTGCATCGGAATCGGCCTCCGGGTCACACTGCCACCATGGTGCTTCGCGTCCTGCGGTAAGCCGTCGGCGCCGTGGCCCTGCCGTCCGGACCGGTACAGCACCGGCATGAGAAGCCGGCGCAGCCTCTCTCGCGGCGGGTGCTCGGTCAGCCGCTCCCCGGTCAGCCGGGAACGCTCGGCCTCGGCCGGCGGGCCGTGGGCGGTTCGCCCCCCCGTTGTTCGGCCGACGAGCTGTTGGGCCGGCGAGCGTGCGTCACGCCGCGGACGAGTACCACCACGCGGGCTTCTTGCCGACCGTTTCGTCATCGCTCTCGACGACGCCCATGGCCAGCCGCAGGGCGCGTACCGCGTGGTGCACGCGGGACTTGACGGTCCCGGGCGGGATACCGAGCCTCTGGCCCGTCTCGCGCATCGACCTGCCGGCGTAGTACGTCTCGTACAGCACATCCCGGTGCTTGGGCGACAGGTGCTGGAAAGCCTCCTTCAGGAGCAGTGAGGAGAGCAGCCGGTCGACGTCGTCGGGCCTCGTCAGCAGGTCGTCCAGCCAGTCGTTGCTACTGACTTCCTGGGGGCGGGTCATGCGCAACCGGTACTCGTCGACGACGAGGTTGCGGGCCACTCTGAACAGCCATGGGCGCAGCTGCTGGTCGGGGGTCAGGTCCTGCGTGCGCCAGCAGCGCAGGAGCGTCTCCTGCACCACGTCCTCGGCTCGGTACCGGTCACCTCTCAGCAGCCGCACCACGTAGGCGTACAGAGCGCCCGCCTGTTCGTCGTAGAGCGTGCGCAGCGCGCGTTCCCGGGCGCTCACCGCTCCATAGGAACCCATAAAGGTCCAACTCACGTTCGTACCACTCCCTTGTTTCGTGACCTCGTGGAGGTCAGGCCTCGAAGCCGGCCGCGCTCGGCGGCCTCGATCCCGGGGGGAGTTTTTCGAGCGGGGTTCCACATCGCTTTGACGTTCGATTGACAGATGGAGCGGCAGAGACCACCGGACCGGAAGGAGCAAGCCGGGCCACGTACCGTGGCGACGGAATCGTCTCCTGCGCGCCACACCCGCCGCCGACCTGCGCGTTCTCCCTCAGGCCGCTCCGGTTTCGCGCGCGGCTACCGCGATGGCAAGGGCGCGTATACGGCGATTGACGCCACGCACCCATGCGGCGTCCCGCGCAGGGCCCACGGTCCTGCTCCGCGAGCCCGGACCACACGGCGAGCGGAGCCCGGCCGTGGTCGACGGCGGATGTCAGGTCGTCGATCAGCCGCCCGCGCGGTGACCGCGCGCATCAGGTCCTCGTGGGCGCGGGGTCACCCTGCCGGTAGCGGATCCGAATGCCGGCGTGTTCGAGACACATGGCCGTCGCGGCGGGGTCATTGCCGTAGAGGTACGCCGTGAACGCCTCCAGCGCGTGCGCTTCGACCCGGTGCTGCCCCGGGACCGTATACGGACTCTGCCCAAGGGCACCGCCCTGCTGCTGGCCACCGGCGTACGGCCCGCCTTGATCCGCCTGCGCCCCTGGTACAAGGAGGCCGACGCGGGCGCCGGCAGCCAGCATTTTCGACGGCTGGAACGAAACGGCAGCCTCGAACGCCGCGTCGTGTCCACCCGCCCCGTTGCCGTGGAATACGCCGTGCCCCCTCTCGGGCATACGCTGCGAGAGCCGGTATCAACGCCGTACAGATGGGCACGCGAACACTCGACTCACGCACGAGCCGCACGAGAGCCGCGGGACTCGTCAGAGAGGGCGGCGCCGATGCGAGCGGTGGCCTCGGCCTCGATCAGCTTCTGGAGCATGCGCGCAGCCACGGCCCGGACAAGCTCGATACCCTCGGACGAACGTAGTGGCTCCAGTAGACGCGTCGGGTCAGAATGGGCCAGGGCCGTCGTGCACGTCCAAGGTTGAACTGGCGCTTCACCAGGGAGATTTGCACGATGACCTACCTGTCCTCAGGGAGCGGACACCGGCCGAGGGAGTGCGCCTGGAGCGAGGACAGGCGCACTCGCGACGGTTGATCCCCTACGCCACGTGGCGGGACACCATCCTGCGGAGCCCCTGTCTCTTGCCCCAGCGGGGCGGCATCAGCAGCGGAAAGGGGCGGCGTGCCGCCTGTCATCTCAGCGGGTCCGGGAAGCCTTTGGGGCTGCTGCTCCTGAACGTCGCCCTGCTGCGAGTGCCTGCTGGCCTCATACGCCACCCTCCGGGCAGCCGCCTTCCAGGCAGTCTCCCTCCGGGCAGCCTCCCCCCGGGCAGCCTCGGCCACACGCGCCTGGGCAGCCTCCAAAGCAGCTAGATCCCGTAGATCCTGCAGGTGTCTGTCCAGCTCGGATTGCCGTTGCGACGGGGCCGACTCTTCGGGTTTGCGGGGTGGCGGTGATGACATCGCGTGACGCTCCAATCGACTAGAAGGCCTTGATCTGCTTCATCCCGCCGCACGTCCCACGAGAAGGGCCAACGGCCGGTCGCCCCGAACCCAACAGAGCGAAGGCTGACAGCGCCTTCAACCAACTGTCCCTGCGGGCCCGTAGTACCCCCCAACGGAATCAGAGGGGCGACGGTTCACTCCGGTTCAACTCTCGGTGTCCGCACCGGGCGGTGAACGCTGTCCGATCGTCGCGGAACGAGATCGTCATGCGGTGGTCCTCGCGGAGCAGGCTGTGAACCGGCCCCGATGCCCCCTGCGCGGCGCGGAGGAGCATCGCCCGTCCACGGCCACGGGTCCGCCCCCGTCGGCGAATGAACCGCGGCGCGCTTTTCCACGTTGAGACGCGCGACACGTAGGACCGCACCCCTCGGTCCCGCGCCGCAACACGTTCCCTCCGCCGCCCTTGCCGTGTTTCTGCTGCCCACAGGCGGCCCAACCGGTATGTCCTTCGCGGTCCTGTAAGAAGTCGTTTCTCGCGGTGTTTCATCCCGGAACCCGGGGTTGATCCCGTGTTGTCGGGTCGCGCCAGGAGATGGTGGCTTCGCCGGTGAGGCGGCGGGCCATGAGGTCGGTTATGGCGTCGGCCGGGTGACGTCGAGGACCTCGACGGTCAGCCGGTCGTCGTACGTATCGCACAGGTCTTCCAGAGCTGCGGGGCGGCGGACGGTGGCCGTGACGCGGTCGCCGCGCTGGAGGGCGTGCTCGGTGGGCTGACGCGCAACTGTTTGGCGACCGCGGCATTGTCGTGTCCCAGGGCGAACAACTCGGCCGTCTGCATCCGAATGTGCTCGCGGAACACCCGCCGCTCCGCGGTCAGCCCGCCCCCTTGCGGACACCTCATATGACCGGCCTACTGTCACAACCACAGCTTGTCAGCCCCGCGACATCACGCCAGCAAGGTCTTTAGAGGCTCACTGCCGCCGCCAGTCCCTGAACGCGGTGAGCAGATGCTCCCTGGCGTCTGGTGAGATGCTGTCCGGGGTCAGTTCGCCCGTTGTGGCGATTGTCTGACGGAATTGATCGAGGTAGCGCTCGCACCCGGAGCATTCCACCAGGTGCTCGATGAAGCGTCGCTCGTCCTCTTCGGGCAGGGTGCCCTCGATGAAATCGGTCACCAACTCCACGAAGTCATTGCAGTTCACGCGCGCCCCCTCCCGCCCGCCACGTCATGGGCACCGGGCAAGTACTCCTCCAGCCTACGGCGCAACATGGCCCTGGCCCGATGGAGGAGGACGCGTTGGTTTCCCGGCGAGATCTCCAGCAGGGAACACACTTCCTCCGAGCCGTACCCTGCGACATCGCGAAGGGTGATCACGGTACGGAGGCGGGGTGGCAGCTCGTCGATCGCATCCGCGATCACCTTGCGAACTTCGCCGCGTAACACATGGTCCTCGGGCATGTGCCAGGGACGCGGTTCCTGCCCGACGGCCCAGTGTCCGGCGTATTGCTCGCCGGGGACACGGAACCGTGAGGCGTCCACCGTCGGCCCTTCCTCCTCCGGCAGCAGACTGGCGAAAGGAACGGTCCTGCTCTCCTTTGTGCCGCGCGTCTTGGCCGTGTTGACCAGGATCCGGTACACCCAAGTCTTCAGGGATGAACGGCCTTCGAAGCCGCTGATCCCCCTGATGACCGCCAGCCATGTGTCCTGGACGGCCTCCTCCGCGGAGTCCTTGGTCGACACGAACGACATGGCCAGCCTGAGCATGCTGCTCGACCAGTTGTCCAGCACCAGGGCGAACGTCTCCTCGTCACCGTCACGCAGCCGCTGGACCAGGACCTCGTCCGGGGGCAGTTCGCGTGCGCCCGCCATTCATCTCTCCTTGCCGGCTGTCAACTGAAAGTGTCAGCCTAGGCCAGCTCAGCGAGTGCGATCGTGTAACGGTACGTTCGTTCATGTCCCGGTAAGGATTTTCACGGCCATGGAGACTGGGCGCCGGCGGGTCCGTCAGTCTCGCCGCAAGCCGCGGAACGCGCCGAGCAGTTGGTCGCGCGCTTCGGTGGGCAGGTTCTGGCCGGGCAGCGCACCCAGGACCGCAATGGTCTGCCTGAACTGGTCGAGATAGGTCTCGCAGCCGTCGCACTCCACCAAGTGCACGAGGCAACGCAGCTCGGTCGGCTCATCTACGGAGCCGTCGAGAAAGGTGGTCACCAGCTCAACGAACTCACCGCAGTTCATGAAACCTTCCTGTTCCCACACAGTGGACGGACGGTCGACTCCTCAGCCGGGCATGCCACCGAGCGGCCCCGTAGGGGCGCAGCTGGTCGTGTACGGTCAGGGGTTCAGAAACGATACCGCGTCGGACGGCGACCGGACCGAGCAAGCCCGCCGAAATCGTGTCGAGGCTGTTGCTGCGATCCGTGTCGCGATGCCAGAGTCCGCCCCTTCAGCAAGACACGTCGGACAACACATTGGAACAAGTCCATGGCGTCCCGACCCACCTTCCGCTGACGTCGGCGTCGCCAAGGTCGACTTCGCCCTGTCCGCCCCCGTGCCCTGGACCGCGCCGGGCTGCGACCTGGCCGGAACCCTGCATCTGATCGGCACCCGCCAGGAGGCCCTCGTCGCCGATCGCGCCATCCTGGCCGGCCGCTACCCCGGCCAGCCCTACGTCCTGGCCTCCCAACCGGGCGTGGTCGACCCCACCCGCGCACCGGCCGGAGCCCACGCGCTGTCGGTCTACGCCTACGTGCCGCACGGCTCCCCGGGTGGACGTCACCCCCACCGTCCTCGCACAGAACGAACGCTTCGCCCCCGGCTTCCGCGACTTGATCCTGGCCCACCACACCCCCACCGACGGCGTAAGGAGGAGGGAGGAGGACGGGAACGACCACAGCCCGCCGTTCTCTTCAAGTGATCACTCGGCGAATTCCGAGTTGACCTTCGGGGGGGGGCCAGAGCCTGCAGTACGACGGTGCCGGTGCGGAGCTGACGGTGGGGGCGCCCGGGGTTATTTGCGAGGGGTGCGGTGGGGGTGGCGTGCCGAGCCCCGTAGGCGGCGGAGGATGCTGCGGTACGGGCGGGCGAGGCCTGCCCGGTATGAGGGCACTTTGATTGGCAGTAGCACGAGTGTGACTGCGAGCGTCACCGCCAGCAGGAGCTGCCAGTTCGTGGCGTAGTCGAGGGGCAGTGCGGACGGGTTGCGGCCCTGACCCTGGCGCAGGAGCAGCGGCAGTGCCACCAGCGTCAGGCAGCCGCCCACGACCAGGCCGCCGCGCAGTACGCCGTACCCGTTGCCGTTGCCGTTGCTGACACCGGAACCGTCGCCGCCCCCCTTCCCGTACTCGCTGCCGAACGGCCGTCGCAGCGCGGCCCCTATCAGCAGCACCAGCGGCACCAGCAGTCCGTCGTGCACCGCCACCGCGCCCACGAGCCACAGCAGCACCTGCGGCACCGTGTCCTCGCGGGTCTCGGTGACGAGCAGCCAGCCGCCGATCCCCAGCAGCAATGCCCCCGCCGTTCCCAGCGTCCAGCGCAGCGCGGTCACGTCAGCACCTCTATCCGTGAAACCCACTTCGTCTGCAGCACGCCCGGCCGGTTCGGCGCGATGATCCGCGCCGGATAGCCGTGATCGGCGCTCAGCACGCGACCGTTCACCCGCAGCGCCAGCAGCGTCAGCGGGTCACGGGCGTACGAGGCGCCCATCTCCGTCACGCCGTAGGCGCCCGCCCGCTGCAGCGAGACGATGCGCAGCCGCGCGTCCTGCGGCGCGCCCGCGCGGTCGAGGAGGTCCCGTATGCGGACCCCCTCCCAGCGCGCTGATGCGCTCCAGCCCTCTACGCAGGCGATCGGCAGCTCCTCCGTGTGCTGCGGCAGCAAGGCCAGTTCGGGGAGTGTGAGGGCGTAGGGGCGCGGCCCGGTCACCTGGAGCCGCCAGTCGCGTACGGCGGTGACGGAGACCCGGGCCTGTGCGGCGGTGCGGTTGATCGGCAGGCCCTGTGTGCCGTGGTCCGGGTGGCGGGGGGCGAGCAGGTCCAGAGGGCGCAGCGGGGTGAAAGTCTGCCCAGCGGTGACCACCGTCACCGTGCCGACAGCCGCGCCCACCCCGAGGAGCAGCGACCGGCGGTCGCGCGCGTCCGGTGCGGGCAACTGCCGTGTGCCCGGCGACCGATGCCGCCAGTACGCGGCGATCAACGGTGCCTTGACGGCCAGATGCAGCAGCAGCGCGCCGACCATCACCCAGGCCAGTGCCCAGTGCACCTGCCGGAAGGAGAACGGCCACGGGTACCACTGCGCGATGTTGAGCAGCCCGAGGAACAGCTCCAGCAGCCCGGAGGCGACGAGCACGGCCACCGACAGCCGTTCCAGCGCGTGCCGGACGCCGCGCACCGGCGGCGTGACGAACAGCCGCGGGTACACCGTCCAGAGTTTGGCCAGCATCAGCGGCACCGCCGCGATACCGCTGGCCACGTGCAGGCCCTGACTGAACCGGTAGCCCCACACCGGCCGGGTCGGCAGCCGGTCGGCGAGGGCGCCCGGCGGCTCCTGTAGCACGTGGCTGACCACACCGGTGACGAAGCACACCAGCACAGCCGCGCCCAGCCAGCGGCCGATGACGGTGGCGGTACGGGGATCGTGCAGCTGCCCGTGGAACCGGGGCAGCACCCCGCGGGATCGCGGCGGCGTCCCACGGAACCGAGGCGACAAGAGGAGTTTCATGCCCCCATCCCACCGTTCACCGGCAACGGATTCGAGGGGCCACGTGCTTACGAAACACAGACGTCCGATGGCCCCGCCGGAGGTCAGGACCGTGTGTATCCGGCGGAGCACAGCATGACGCGGACCGGTGGCCCGGGCCGACCACGCCACCGCCCGCTCACTTCGTCACTCGCCTGCCGGGGCCGGCCCACCAGCCCGACCTCAAGACCCTCATCGATCTCGCCCGACGGCACCAGGATCGCCTACCTGGCGCCGTGACGGGGACGGCTCAACGTGTGGGTGGAGAGCGTCGACGCGCATGCGGAGGCGCGTTGCATCACCGCCGACGACAACCACAGCGTGCAGGTCTACCACTGGACGGACGACCCGCGGTGGCTGCTCTACGAGCAGGACGGCGACGGCGACGAGAACCGGCACGTCTACCGGGTCGACCTGGACAACCCGGACGCCGAGGCGGTCGATCTCACCCCCTTCCCCGACGCCAGGGCCGTGGGCATCGAGACGTCTCCCTCTCGCCCCGGCAAGGCCCTCCTGCACCAGAAGGTCGCGACAAGCGGCCGGGATCGGGCTGACAGCCGGTCCGCGGGCCGCCCGGCAGACGGAATCCACGCCGTGCGCGGACGACCTCGCCATCGCGTCTCCGCCCGGGGACTTGTAACGCTCGTGCGGCGCGCCCGCTCTGAACGTCTGACAGCGGGCGCTGGAGCCCCAGATCTCGTATGGCCCTCGCCCTCCCCCCGGCGGAGGCTATGCGACTACCGGAGACATCCATGACTCTGCTCAGAAGACTCTTGTTCGGCATCACCGCCGGACTGCCCGGAGGCGCGATCGTGGCGGTCGTGACGAACCCGTCGTGGATCCCATGGGCCGCTCACACGGTGGTGCTGGGAGCCGTACTCGGCCTCCTCTTCGGCGAGCACCGGCAGAGCAACGGCTCGGCCTTCTCCGTCGGTCTGTTCATCGGCCTGCTCGACTGGGTGACCTGGACACTCACCCTCGCTCCCATGCTGGAGGGGAAGACGCCGTCATGGACGATCGCGGTGGCCGTGTCGCGCTTCCCCGAGCTCGTCGGCGCCATCCTGTTCGGCGCGATCGCCGGCCTCACCTTCCACGCCCTTTCAACCTGGCGCCCGCCTCGGCCGGCGCCCCAGCGGGCCAAACAACCGCCGCCTCCCGTCATGGTGTTCACCTACCGGTCGGCGTCTGTGACCGGGGAGCTGATCACGGTCGGTGGCACGGTGATCGCGGCGAGGAACGCCTGGGTGGAGTCATGAACACGGTCTGTGAAGAATCGTTGCGTTTTGCGGTGCTGGGGCCGGTCCGGGCGTGGTGCGGTGAGCGTGAACTGGACCTGGGGTCGCCGCAGCAGCGGGTGGTGCTGGCGGTGTTGCTGTTACGGCGCGGGCGTCCGGTCACGGTCGCCGAACTCGTCGACGCCGTATGGGGCGACAGGCCGCCGCCTTCGGCTGTGTCCGTGCTGCGTACCTATGCGTCGCGGCTGCGCAAGGTGCTGGAGCCCGGGCGTGAGGCCGGTGAGTCCCCGCGGGTGGTCGTTTCGGCCGCGGACGGGTATCTGGCCCGTGTTCCGGAACATCTTGTGGACCTGGGGGTGTTCGAGCAGCGGGTGGCCGAGGCGAGGAGGCTGCGTGCCGCGGGTGAGGTGGCGGCCGCGGCGGAGCTGTTGTACGCCGCGCTCGAGGGGTGGGAGGGGACTGCGCTGGCCGGGCTCCCCGGGCCGCTGGCCGAGGCCGAGCGTTCCCGGCTGGCCGAGGTGCGGCTGACCACGCTGGAGACCCGCCTGGACACCGACATCCAGCTCGGGCGCCACAGCGAGGTGATCGCCGCGCTGACCGCGCTGACCGTTGAGCACCCGCTGCGGGAGGGGCTGCGAGAGCTTCTCATGCTGGCGCTGTACCGGTCGGGACGGCAGGCCGAGGCGCTGGCGGCGTATCGCAGGATACGCAGCACCATGGTGGCCGAACTGGGCATCGAACCCGGCGTGTCGCTGCGGGAGCTGCACGACCGCATACTGACCGCCGACCCGTCACTGGACCTTGCCGCTGCGCAGGAGGCCAGCCCGCAGGAGTCCTTGGCCGTCGAGCAGCCGGCTCGCCCCGCACAGCTGCCCGCCGACCTGGCCGCCTTCACCGGCCGTCAAGGCGAACTGGCGCGGATCCAGGCCCTGTTGCCGGACGAGGGGGAGCTGCCGTCCACGGTGGTGATCAGCGCGATCGGCGGCATGGCGGGCATCGGCAAGACCACGCTGGCCGTGCACTGGGCCCACCGGATCGCCGACCGCTACCCCGACGGACAGCTCTACATCAACCTGCGCGGCTTCGACCCGAGCGGCTCGATGGTGTCACCGGCGGAGGCGATCCGTATCTTCCTCGACGCGCTCGGCGTCCCCGCGCAGCGGATACCCGCCTCCCCCGACGCCCAGGCGGCGCTGTACCGCAGCCTGCTCGCCGGCCGGCGGATGCTGATCCTCCTCGACAACGCCCGTGACACCGAACAGGTCCGTCCCCTACTGCCCGGCTGCCCCCGCTGCCTGGTCATCGTCACCAGCCGCAGCCAGCTCATCGGCCTGATCGCAGGCGACGGGGCGCATCCGCTGACACTGAGCGCACTGACGCCTGCCGAGGCACACGGCTTCCTGCTGCGCCGCATCGGCGCCGCACGGCTGGCGGCGGAACCCCAGGCGACAGACGAGATCATCGCGCACTGTGGTCGGCTGCCGCTGGCCCTGGCCATCGTCGCCGCCCGAGCCGCCACCCACCCCGGCTTCCCGCTCGAAGCCATCGCCAAGGAACTGCGCGACACCC
Source organism: Streptomyces sp. NPDC050704 (assembly GCF_040654355.1). Classification (NCBI taxonomy): domain Bacteria; kingdom Bacillati; phylum Actinomycetota; class Actinomycetes; order Kitasatosporales; family Streptomycetaceae; genus Streptomyces; species Streptomyces sp. NPDC050704. The sequence goes on from NZ_JBFAHW010000128.1 coordinate 27,031, forward strand.
AGGGCAGCCTCGACGCCTTCGCCGGGGGCGACCTCACCACCGATGTACGAGCGGTCTTCTCCTGGTCCTACGAGGCCCTGTCCGCCCCGGCCGCCCGACTGTTCCACCTGCTCGGCCTGCACCGGGGCCCCGACATCTCCGCGCCCGCCGCGGCCGCCCTCGCCGGGCTCCCCCTACGTGAGACCCGCGGCCTGCTCACCGAACTCACCCGCGCCCACCTGCTCACCGAGCACGCACCGGGCCGCTACACCCTGCACGACCTGCTGCGTGTCTACGCCGCCGAACGCGTCGTCACGCAAGAGCCACCACAGGAGAGGGACCGGGCCGTGGAGCGGCTTCTGTGCTGGTACCTGCACACCGCCGACGCCGCCTACACCCACCTCACCCCGCACCGCCGCCGGGTCCCCCTCGAACCGCTGCCCCCCGGCTGCCACCCCCTGGCGTTCACCGCGCACGACCAGGCCCTCAAGTGGTGCGAGACCGAACGCCCCAACCTCGTCGCCGCGGTGCACCACGCCGCCACATCCCGCCGACCGGGCATCGCATGGCGACTGACCGCCGCCCTGTGGGGGTTCTTCTACCTCCGCAGCCATCTGCACGACTGGCTCGACACCGCCCGTATGGCCCTCGACACCGCCCGCGACGCCCACGACCGCACGGGCGAGGCGTGGAGCCTCAACGATGTGGCCGCCGCACTGACGGCGATGCGCCGCTTCGACGAGGCCATCGACCGCCTTCGGCAGGCAATCGTCCACTGCCGGGAACTCGGGGACATGTACGGCAGGTGCCAGGCCCTGGGCAACCTGGGCAACGCCTACCTCCAGGCCGGCCGGCTCGACAAGGCCGTCGAGTACATCCGCCGCGCGCTGGCCCTCCACCGGATCAACGCCAACACCTGGGGGGAGGGCATCGCCCTGGCCAACCTGGGCGACGCCTACCGGCGGCTCGGCCGGTTCGACGAGGCCATCGCCTGTCTGGAGCAGGCACTGATCGTCCTGCGCGCCAGCGGCAACCGCTGGGTCGAAGGCGTCACACTCGACATCCTCGGCACCCTCCAGCACCGGCTGAACCGCCACGACGACGCGATCGACCACTACCACCAGGCGCTCGACGCGCACCGGGACATCGGCAACCGTCGGGGCGAGGGCCAAACCCTGTACCACCTCGGCGACGTCCACCTGGCCGCAGGCGAGCCGGAGGCGGCCCACACCAGCTGGCGGCAGGCTCTTGCGATCGTCGAGGAACTCGACCATGGTCCACGCCCCCTCGCGGGGCTGCCGCTCCGTCCGGACGCCGAGGAAATCCGGGGGAAACTCCACCGCCTGGACGAACGAACGCCGGACACCGGACCACATCCCACCACTGCCGGCCTGGAACTGACTCCCAGCCCCACGCACCCGACCACAACCACGACCCAGCCGTACCGCCACAGAGCCGAACAGCCAGAACACCGCCCACGTCCGTAACAGAACGGATCCGAGAAAGACGGAAACCTCAGGAGGACTGGGACGACCACGGTGTTGGGGTCAGGCCGCTTTGGTGGTGGGTTGGCCCCAACACCGTTGTCGTTCGCTGCGGATACGGGCGCGTTCGCGGCGCTGTTCGGCGAGGACGTCGGGATGGCGGGCGTTGGCGTTGCGCCAGCGCAGGGTTGTTGTCCGGGGTCACGAAGCCGTGGCCCTCGTTGTCCTTGACCAGGTATTCGACCTCGACTCCGCGGGTGCGGAGGGCGTCGACGATCTGGTCGGACTCGGCCTTGACGACGCGGACGTCGTTGCCGCCCTGGATCACCATCAGTGGTGTGCGGATCTGGTCCACCCGGCTGATGGGTGAGCGGGCCCGCAGGTCCGCCTCCTGCTGAGGGTCGCTCGGATCACCGGCGTAGAGGTATCAGTTGTTGACCAGGTGGGGCCGCGCGAACCCCAGTACGGTCCGCAGGAAGGTGACGAGGTTTGAGACGCCGCAGAAGTTGACCTGCAGCACCGCGTAGCCACGGTTGGCCAGCAGCTGCACGACGGCGAGGTGCGGGACCGTGTCGATCCCGAAATTCTCGGCGACCCCATGCCCGGCGGTCGCCCTCGTGGGAGGAACGCTGTGACGGAGGTCAAGGGCGAGCCAAGTGTTGAGGCCGTATCGACTACTTACGGCGGCTCGGGGTCCTCGAGCAGGGTGACGGCCTGGCGAGTGAGCAAGCGCTCGGCGGCGTCGTAGCTCCAGTGACAGTCCACAACGAGAGCTCGCCATGCCCGCAGTCCGAAGCAGAGCCACAGGCGATCCGC